>JAFMBV010000106.1 GCA_017858255.1 Bacteriovoracaceae bacterium | reverse complement strand
GCCACGTTTCTCTTGGCGATTCTCCTTTCTCTCGCCACGATTCTCCTGGCGATTCTCCTTTCTCTTCTCGCTTCTTTCTTTGCGCGTCTCGGCCTTCTCAGTTTGTAAATCTTCACTTTGCCCTAGAGAAGCAAAGGTCATTCCAAAAATTGCGAAAATTATAAATAAAGATTTCATGAATTCTCCTTAATATTTATTTGTCATATTTTAGCTCCGATTCCTAAAACCTCCTATAAGTCCCATACACTCCCTATATAAAGAATGCTGAAACCCATGAACAGAGGCAATAAATATCATTTATATAAAACCATTAAAACAATCTCCTCATAGTATTTAACTATCACTCCATATAAAAATGATACTTCAATACTAATGATTTTATGCTGATAATAACAAAAGAATAGGAGCATAAATGGAAGCTAAAATTAATAAAGACATTTACGATATTGCCATCATTGGAGCTGGTGCTGCCGGCATGATGGCCGCTTTGAGAGGAGTGTTAAATAACGACAGAATTATTCTCTTTGGTGGCAACTCTAAAGATAAGAAGCGCTCCCGCGCCCAATGGGTCTCAAAAGTGGAAAATATCCCAGGATTTACGATTTATAAAAAAGGCGTAATTGATCCAAATAAAGAAACACTTAAGTTTATCGAGGATTCACCCTTTTCAGAGAACCTAAACTTCCTTAAGGGCGCAGGCGTTGAGGAAATCTTAAAAAGAAATGGATACTTTTCCCTAACAACTGATTCCGGAGATAGTTATGACGCCAAATATGTCGTATTAGCAACTGGGGTCATGGATGTTCAACCAGAAATTGAAGGTTCGATAAAGACCATCTTTCCCTACGCAAATGTGCAGTCAGTTGATTATTGTATTCGTTGCGATGGCCATCACGTATTGGGAAAAGAGACAGCAGTCATTGGTCACACTGAAGATGCTGCTTGGGTCGCTATTCTTTTACATGAAAGATATTCGCCCCCTAATATGACGATTCTTACCGACGGAAAAAATCCAGAGTATAGTGAAAAAGTAAAAAAGCTACTTAAGCACTACCATATAGATGTTATTACCTCAGGTCTTGATGGTGTTAAGGGAGATAAATCGAAAGGTAACCTAGAGGGCTTTTACTTTTGTAATGGATCGTATCTCCCAGTCGACTTTGCTTTCATCAGCCAAGGCATGCTTGTTTACAACAAATTGGCATTATCCCTAGGAACAGATACTGATGAAAGAGGCTTTGTTAAGACTAACAATAAGGGCGAGTCTTCTATAAATGACCTTTACGTTGCCGGAGATCTTAGGGCCAATACAAAAAAACAAATCTATACTGCATGGGACACTGCGGTCGATGCACTAGATGATATCAATGGAAAAATTCGAAATAGAAAAAGAGAAGAAGTTTTAAAAACCATTTAATCCTTAAGGAGGGTTTATGACACACAATTTAGAAAATAGAGAAGGGCAAAAAATCCCAGAAGTAAAATTTCAAGTAAGGCATCATGGAAACTGGGAAACATGGTCAACAGAGAAACTTTTCAAAGGAAAGAAGGTCGTTCTATTCGCTCTACCCGGCGCCTTTACTCCAACATGTAGCTCAACCCACTTACCACGCTACAATGACTTAGCGAAAGAGTTTAAAAAGAGTGGTATTGATGACGTTATCTGCCTTTCAGTGAATGATACCTTCGTCATGAATGCTTGGGCGGAAGGCCAAGAAGCAGAAAATATAACATTCCTACCTGATGGTAATGGAGACTTCTCTAAGGGAATGGGAATGCTCGTTGATAAGTCCGATATTGGTTTTGGCCCTAGATCGTGGCGCTACAGCATGCTCGTTAATGACGGTGTGATTGAGAAAATGTTTATTGAACCAGATAAGCCAGGCGATCCCTTTGAAGTAAGTGATGCTGACACAATGCTCGACTATATTAAACCAGGTGCTGAAAGACCTAGAGAAATCACTCTCTTTTCAAAACCAGGTTGTCCACACTGTGCTCGAGCAAAAGAAATACTTGAGTCTAAAGATGTTCATTATACTGAAATTAAAGGTGTTAAAACCTCTACGCTGAGAAGTCTTGGTGGGAAAGGGACTTATCCTTTAGTTTTTATTAATGGAGAAAATATCGGTGGAGCTGAAGATTTAGAGAAACTTTCATTTTAATTATATTTGGGGCTTCGGCCCCAAATTTATTTGTCTAGAGAACTTAAACCAAATATTCCCGGTTCTTCCTGTCGATCTTCTACTTGCTGGATCTCAGAGACCAAGCGATCATTGACCCTTAATCTTTTGTTCATATTTTGTAAGAAGGCCCAAAAAACTTTTAGACCAATTCGAGACTCCCTTTTTAAAAGTGGGAAGAGATCACTTCTCGTAAGACGCATCATTTTACAGGCTGCGATAGTTTTTACCGTAGCAGAGCGAGGACTCTTATCAATTAAGGACATTTCCCCAAAGTATTGACCAGGCCTTAATTCATTGACCAACTTACCTCCAACATAGATTCCAACATTTCCTTTAAGGATAATGTACATATCCTCACCAGTTGTTCCTTCCTTCATAACCTCAGTGTCGCCCTTAATATTACGAACCTGGGTTATTTCTAAAACCTGCGCCATCTCTTTAAAGTTTAAACTACTAAAGAGAGGTATTCTTTTTAGTGTTTCGACTTTAGTCGTAACAGTAATTTGAGAAGGATGAGCAGGAGGTGCTCCTGCATTACCGTATTGAATACAAATACAAGTGATATTATCTTTACCGCCTCTTTGATTGGCGAAATCAATAAAATCCTTAGCGAGTGTGTTGATTTTATTTTTCTCTAACATAGAAATAATATCTTCATTTTTAAGGTATTCATGAAGCCCATCAGAACTAAGAAAAAAGGAATCACCCTCTATAAACTCATAGAAAAGAACATCAGGTGTTACTCCCTCTTGAATCCCAACCGCCTTTGTTATGACATTTCCTTGGGGATGATTAAGCGCTTTCTCCTTACTTATCACACCTGCCTTAATCATTTCGTTAACAAGGGAGTGATCTTCTGTAAGCTGAATGACTTTTTTCTGACGAACAAGGTAGGCTCGACTATCGCCGACATGAGCAATAAAAACTCCGGCCTTCGTAAATAGGGAGAGGACAAGAGTTGTCCCCATTCCTCCCTTTGACGGGTCGGCAACCGAAAGGTCATAAACTTCTTTATTGGCCACAATAACGGCCTCTTTAATAAACTCGACTATTCTTCGCCTCTTTGGAGAATCACTAGGATCGGTAAGAGATTGAATAATCTTCTTTTTCTCAGAAAGAACTCTAATAATGGCCTTACAAACCATCTCAGATGCCACTTCCCCGGAGGCATGGCCACCCATCCCATCGCATACGACGTATATCCCTAAGGACTCATCAAAATCATAAAAATCTTCATTATGATCTCTCTTTCTACCCGTATCTGTTTGATGAGAAATACTTATCATATTTTTATGGAAGGCTTAAAACCAAAGACATGGCCTTATGATCACTGCCCTTTAATTCTGTGTGAACCCTAGCAGTCTTTACTCTGAGGCCTCTCACAAAAGTATGATCGATTACAAGTCGACTAAATTTGGATTTCTTCCTCTTATCATTTAAAAAGGCAACTGGAGAAAGGTTTAGATCAAGAGCTACTTGATTCATTTTATTATATTTCTCGAGGTCAGAAGTATTAAAATCACCTGCGAAAATTACCGGACCATTATGGGCATTAATAATTTTGGCACATTCATCCATTTGCTTAAAAAAGTCTCGATTCTTTGTTAAATTAAGTCCATGAATATTTACGAGAAGAAGTGTTGTATTTAATCCTTTAAAAGGCACTTTCATCCAAGTAACCACTTTCGGTGTTTTAACAAAGGGTTCTAATTCTCGACTTCTAAGCATTCCACTCGCAACAGGTTTTGTGTTGCTTGAAATGGCAGTACCCGAAAGAATGACATTGCCCTTCTTATTGGAACTAAAGGAAGCACCAAAGTGAATTTCATGTGCTGAATAAGGTAAATAAGCATTAAAGAACTCACCTACTATCGATACTTCTTGTAAGAGAAAGAGATCAGTTTTCAAACCAAAAGAAGCAAACTCTTTGGAAAACCTCTTCTTTTTAGCTTTGAGTATATTCCAAATAACCACATCAAAATGTTCGGGATTAAGACCAGTCTCTTCTGCCTGTCCATATTTTAGAAAGCTCTTATCTCTTGGTGGTATTTTAAAACGTTGTGCATGCACAGAAATAGAGAAGGAAGAGATCAAAAACAATATTAATAAAAGATGGGCCTTAAACATCCGTAAACTCCCAATTAATGATATTAGAGTTCTATTTTAATATTTTTCCTGAACTTCATCTTCATGTGGAAATGTTTACCCTTTAGCTATACAAGACTAAAAAGCTTGCCTAAAAATATTTAGTATTTCTATGTAAGACGTCTCAATGAACATCGAATACAATTCCTTTATGAACGAAAATAAAAAAAAGACAGGTATTGCTATAACTGGCGCTAGTGGATTTATCGGAAAGGCCTTAGTCAAAGGCCTGTTAGAAAATAGTGATTATCACCTCAATTGCCTCTCTCGAAGAGATAAATCTAGCTTTAATAATCAACGACAAACATGGATGAAGTGTGACCTCTTCTCTATGCTTGATATTGAGAATGCCCTTGAAGGGTGTGATGTTGCTATATACTTAGTTCACTCCATGCTGCCAGGGGCACACCTTACGCAAGGAACTTTTGATAATTTAGATTTGATCTTAGCTGATAATTTCATTAGGGCATGCAAGAAGAAGAATATTAAACAGATCATTTACCTCTCGGGAATCATTCCCGAAAGTGAAAATCTATCCGATCACTTACGAAGTAGACTCGAAGTAGAGAGAACCTTAGGGGGCAGCCTCATTCCTCTCACCACATTAAGAGCGGGTCTAATATTAGGACCAGGTGGTTCATCTTCAACTATGGTTATTAATTTAGTAAAAACTCTACCAGCCATGATACTTCCCCAATGGACGGACACATTATCAAACCCTATAGCCTTAAGAGACGCTGTTAAAATTATAAGTAGCTGTGTTAAAAATGAAGCCCATTATAATCGGGTCTATGATCTTGGGGGCCCTGAAGTCTTAAGTTATAAAAACCTCATCCAACGTGTAGCTGAACTTATGGGGCGAAAGCGATTATTCTTCTCTTTTCCTTTTCTATCACAAAAGCTATCAAAGAACTGGGTGTCCCTTATTACCGGAGCACCGGCCTCACTTGTCACCCCTCTCATTTATTCTCTTAAACATCATATGGTTGTTAACCCAAAGAATGTTTTTCCTTTTGATCGTGAATTAACTCCTATTAATAAAGAATTGATATCATGCTTAAAGCATCATACCGAATATACACCCCATGCATTTGCCTACACTGGCGAAGATGAAACCTATAAAGAAGTTCGCTCGGTTCAAAGGCTTGATACTGTAATGCGATCTCCTGCTTACAAGGTTGCAAACCTATATATGGAATGGATTCCAGCATTACTGGCGCCCTTTATAAAAGTTAAAAAAGAAAATGATGTATTTTCATTTAATTTAGGAATTATTGGAACTCCTCTTCTTATTTTAAAATTTAGTCGAGAGCGAAGTACTCCAGACAGGCAACTCTTTTACATATTGGGTGGACTACTGGCCCATGGAGCGGGAAGAGGCCGACTCGAATTTCGAGATGTTCTTGACTCGCGCTATACTTTGGTCGGCATTCATGAGTTCCATCCGCGCTTGCCTTGGTATATTTATAAATACACTCAGGCCTTAATTCATTTATGGGTTATGAAAAGATTTAATAAAAAACTTTTAAAAGAAAAGTATTAAACATACTTTGTAAAAGATTGGGCAGAAAGAACGAAAACGCCATCCTTTTCTTTTTTATGAATAAATTCACAAATTGTTCGTTGGGCCTTATCAATAGCAGACGGAGATTTTGGGCAATCAAGCTTATAGAGAAACTCCTTCCTCATCGTGTCCGTTACATCATTTAAAAGGTCGTAAATCAGCTCTTTTGATGAAAGCCTTAAGGCAGCGGCAAGAATATCTTGATTTACCTCAAGCCAAAATTTTTGTTTCATTTCGCCTGTCAGATAGCGCAGCCGATCTAAGGTTTCGACATTTTCATAGAGGTGTCCTGCTAATACCGGATTTTCCTCACCAACTTTTTTAATAACTCTCAACTGCTCGGTATCATTTAACCCATTAAAGCCATCTACTTCCAAACCTCTGGTTCTCTTCTGCGTACGATTCACGAGGGATTGTACCGATTTAAAAGATACTGATTCCATCGCTACTTTAAACTCAAGACCCACCCGCATACTTTCGAGATTATTTGATCTCTCTTTTAAACCCTCAACTTGCCCAAACTTAGAGATCGAGCTCACAATAGCTTGACAGTCTTCCTCTAATTTTTGATCTGTAATATGAGTAATTAAAACCTTTTCTCCAAACGAAAATTTATTAACGTCTTCAGCTGAGGCGACGAAGGAAAGACCTGCAGTAGAGAGGTCTATGAGATTACAATTATACTTCTGAGTCTCTTCTTCATTGCGAACTTCAAAACTAAGACTTTTAAAATCTTGATAACGGAATTTAAAACGCTCGATTCTGCGTCTCTCTTGCAACATTAATTCACTTGGTGTTTTAAAAGAAATCTCACCTGTATCAAATGTAAACTTCTCTCTCTTAAAGATAAAACCATTGACGGGACAATGAATATAAATGGCCTCATTCATATCTATTTGTCCTGCCTCCCATTTTTCAATTAATACCAACTCACAATTCTTATCCGTTAAATTAGTTAAATTGCCCTTCAATTGAAATAATTGCTGAGTGGAGTGTTGCCACAAAGTTAAAGGAGACTTTGCTTCATAAGCACTCTTTAAAAGCTTGCTAATTCTATCGACCTTAAAAAGGCTCCACATTTTCATGCCCATTCAACTACCCTGCACATCCGTTCACTTCAGCTTGAGGAAGGTTTCCCTCTTCGGCTTTTTCTTTCTCTTTAATTTTATTCATAACAAAGATTAAGGCCATCCCCGGAATCGCCGCCAGGCTTCCCGCATAGAAAAAAGGAACATACCCAAAGGCCTCTACAGCATAACCCGCTCCTCCACCAAAGAGAGTTTTCCCTAAGGCAGCTAATGAAGCAAAAAGGGCATACTGAGTCGCCGTATATTTTTTGTTGGTCATTGTGGCCATAAAAGAAATAAGCGCTGTCGTTCCAAGACCCGAGCTAAAGTCTTCAAAGCCAATAACTACGGCCAAGGCTCCCCACGTACCTTTAAAAGACGCATATGTGAGGATCGAAAATAAGGACGTCGAAATACACTGCAATACTCCAAAACCTAATAGACATGGCACAACACCAAATCTAAAAATGGCGAGGGAACCAACACCAAGGCCCGCCATCGTTGAAAAAAAGCCAATACCTTTAGTAACTTCTGCTATGACCTTATTCGAATAACCCATATCAACATAGAAGGTACTAAGCATCGTTCCTACAATTGCGTCACCAAACTTAAAGAAGAAGATAAAGCCCAAAATAGCAAAAGCTGCTCCCCAACCTCTTCTGTTGATAAACTCCATAAAAGGATCAACGACGGCCTCTTTAACATTCTTTGGCGTTTCACCTGTTACCTCTGGTTCAGTCGCTATAAAGGTAGTGATCACTCCTACAGTCATTAAAAGTCCAAGAATTTGAAAGACCTGATTAAAAGAGAGGCCCATTGTCTGAGCATCTGCCAACCACAGACCACCACCACTAGTCACAAGCATGGCGACGCGATAGCCATAAACATAAATCGATGCTCCCATACCAATTTCTTCATCAGGAAGAATCTCTCTGCGGTAAGCATCAATCGCGACATCTTGGGTGGCGCCAAAAATAGCTATAATGAATGTTACAAAAGCAACTATCTTCATAGATTCCTTTGGTTCACAAAAACCAAGGCTGAAGATAGAAATGACCAGACCAATCTGGGTAATTAGAAGCCATGAACGTCTGCGGCCTAATTTAAAAGGACTATAACGATCCAAAACTGGACCTAAGAGAAAGTTTAATGAGTATGGAAGTGCAACAAGCCCCATCAAGCCGATAGTTGAAAGGTCCACCCCTTCTCTTCTGGCCCAAATCTTCACGACGGAGAAAACAATCATGATCGGAAGTCCGCCAGAGAAGCCAAGAAGTAAGTTAATCCACATTCTTTTGCGCTTTAAAGCCTGACCAACCTCTTTTAGCTTATGAAGAGCTTGCATCTTAAAATCCTTTTTAAAGTTTCTTCACCTTATTATAGCGTGGGCCACAGAAGAGACAAAAACTAATTCTAAAAATTAATTAAAATGTAAGAAAAGCAATATCCTTGTAAAACTTACTCTATTATTCAGGTAAAAGAGCAACCTTTTTGGTCAGGTTGACACCATAAGACTATAAAAATTTCTAAACTCGAAGACATTTTGATACCACTGGTGCCATATGGTGGTAAGAAATAGCCGCGGTGCTCATGTGAATAACTAAGTTAGATTATCAATTTTACGTTGCGAGATTATTACGAAAAATTGGCAACAACTTTGCATTATTGACCTAGCACATAGAAAAGGATTTCTGATAAGCCTCGCCTCCTGAAAGTTAGTTTTCAGAAGTAAGGTTTGTTAGATATCTGTTATGAACACACACATTTGGGGACATTATGAAATTAAAAATCGCTCTCACAATCATGGCCATCTCACCATCCGTACTTTTGGCCCAAACTTCAACAACGGAAATGCCTGATTTCAGCAACTCAACTGAAGTTGAAAAACAAGCCGAAAAAGACAATAAGCAATACGAAAAAATTGAAGTGACAGGTTCATATATTAAACGTGTCGATATGGAAGGTGCTCAACCGGTTCAATCTCTTGACCGTGAGTACCTTGATAAGACTGGTTACAACTCTGTTGGCGACGTTATGCGTGACCTTACTGCCAGTTCATTCGGTGGTGGTCGAGAGTCTTCTGGATCAGCTACTGCAGATACGGCAACTGTTTCACTTAGAGGTTTGGGTGCGAATAGAACTCTAATTCTTCTTAACGGAAGAAGAATGGCAAAAGACGGTATCGGCGCTGCAACTGACCTTAACCTTATACCAATGGCCGCCGTAGAAAGAATCGATGTTCTTAAGTCTGGTGGTTCTGCTACTTATGGCTCTGATGCCGTTGGTGGTGTTGTTAATATTATTACAAAGAAAAACTATGTCGGTGCTGAGATCTCTTTGAGACAAGAAGTAACTGAGCTTGAAGGTGGTAACCGCCAAACAATTTCCGGTGTATATGGAACTGCCGGTTCAAAAGGGTCTGTCATGGCCTCTTTCCAGTATAGAAATAACGAACAAATTTTTGATCGTGATCGTGACTACTCTGATGAAGGGACAAGTATCAACTCCCCTATTCCTACAGTACTTTATAATGGCAATTTAGCAGGGGTTCAGGGCTGTACGACTTTAGACCCTGAAACAGGGGCCTGTAACTTTAACTTTGCAGACTATTCAACTGGTCTACCAAAAATAGAACAATTCAATGCTCTTACTAGTGGTACATACAATATTAACTCACTAACAGAATTTCATGCTCAGGCTTCTGCAACTAGAAAAGAAACCACCTGGAACTATGCTCCTGGCGTAGTTGCTCTTAGAGACTTTACAACACCAACAAATGTTACTCTTGCTAATGGAACTGTAATTCCAGCAGGGACAGTACTACCTTACGTTGGATGGCGATCAGAAGCTCTTGGCACAAGAGATACACAAGTAATTACAAACTCATACGCCGTTAACGCAGGTATTAAACGTTATATCGGTGACTCTTGGGAAGCTGACCTTACTGCTGGTACAGAAAGAATTAGAAGAGAAGAGAACTCAACAAATGGTTATGCTCTTGAGGCGGCCCTTGTTAATAATATCAATAATGGCTCATGTCCTATTTTTGGCGGCGGAGATCTTTCGGCCTGTAACGCTCCAGGAGTAATGTACAACCCATTTCAAGTTACTGAATCAAGAATAGATACAATTGAATTAAGAACAAATGGTGAGCTTTTTGATCTCCCTTCAGGACCAGTTGGCGCGGCCATTGGTGCTCAAGCACTATACGAAACTTTCTCAGTTAACCCTGATCAAGCTTCAGTAGACGGTTTAGTTACTGGTGGTGGCACACAGTCTCCAGGGTCTGGTACTCGTCACGTAACTGCAATCTTTGGTGAACTCGCCATTCCAATTACAGACAAAATGGAAACTCAAATTTCAGGTCGTTATGATGACTACTCTGACTTTGGTAGTACTCTCAACCCACAAGTAAACCTACGCTATAAGCCAGTATCGAGTGTACTTTTCAGAGCATCAGCAGGAACTGGATTCAAAGCACCAGATATGCAAGATCTTTACGCTTCTGAAAGCCTTGACTACCCAACATTCATTGACCAAAAAGGTTGTTCTTTGGGTGTACCAGGTGCTTGTAAGCCATTTCAGTGGGAAACTGCCCAAGGTGGAAACAGAAGCCTTCAAGAGGAAACCTCTGAATCTTGGAACGTTGGTGTTGTAGCTGAGCCTACGAAAGCATTTAGTGTTGCCGTAGATTATTACTCAATCAACCTTCAAAATGCTATTGGTACTGACCTTGAAGCCATCACTCAAGCAGAACTTAATGGCGTAGATGTGTCTCAATATGGTGTAAATGTTGAGCGTGATGCAAGCGGAAGAATTATTAGAATGAACGCACCTACCCTGAACCTTGCGACAACTGAAGTTCAAGGTATTGACCTTAACCTTCGTCTCAACTCAAGGTTAGGTTCAGCTGGAGACATTATTGTTACCAACAACACCTCTTATATGACTAAGTATGAGCGAGTTAAATTTCCAGGTGTTGCTGCTGAATCTATTTTAGATGTTGATGATGGCGCACCAAAGTGGAGAAACAATCTTAACTTGGATTACGGTTTTAATGACAACCTAAGAGTTGCGACTGCTTTTCGTACAATTGGCTCAAACTTTAAAACTGATCCAAAAGCTGGAAAGGTTCCTATGTTCACTCAAATAGATTTGAGAGTGAGCTACAATATTGGCGCTTGGAAGTCACAAGTTTCAATGGGTATTGTTAACCTATTAAACGATTTCCCAGAATTGGATGAGTCATCACAATCAAGTCAGCTTAATGATTCTCTTTACGATCCAATCGGAAGAAGATTATTTGCTGCTTACACACAGTCATTCTAAAAATAAATCAGGAGATATTTGTAATGAAAAAACCATTCATGACGCTTCTTCTTATTGGACTTACCCTGCCGAGCTTTGCTCAGAGCGGGGCTAAGGCCAAGAAAGTCGTTGCAGAAGACAAGAAGAGTTTGCGTATGGCCCAGGCTTCTCAAAAGAAAATTGATAAACTCTCAGACGAGACTCAAACTCTTTTGATGAAGTACCGTCAAACACTTAAGCAAATTGAAAATGCTAAAGTCTACAACGATCAGTTAAGAAAAATCATCAATACTCAAAATGATGAAAAAGTCAGCATTGCGACTCAAATTGAAGAACTTAAAGAAACAAATCAGGGAATCGTTCCTTTGATGGTGTCCATGGTTGAAAACATGGATAAATTTGTTGCTCTAGACGTTCCCTTTCTTCCAGAAGAAAGATCAAAACGAATCGGTGACTTAAATGGTCTCTTGAGTCGTGCAGATATCTCAACATCTGAAAAATTTCGTCAAATCCTAGAAGCCTACCAAATTGAAAATGAGTACGGCCGAACTATTGAAGCCTACCGTGGTATCAAAGAAAAAGATGGCAAGGAAATGACTGTTGATTACTTAAGAATTGGTCGTGTGGCCCTTATGTATCAAAGTCTTGATGGAAAAGAGTCCGCTGTATGGAATTCTCAAAGTAAGGCTTGGGAAGAACTTGGAAGTGAATACAAAAAATCAATTCAATCCGGTTTAAAAATGGCACGTAAACAAACGGCGCCTCAACTTGTAAAACTGCCCATTGCTGCAGCTGGGGAGGTCTTATGAAAACCAAACTCGTACTAATTACCCTTTCACTTTTAGGTACTTCTGCAATTTCTGCAGCAGCACCAAAAAACCTTGATGAACTTCTTAATCAAGTAAAAGTTGAAAGAGTAGAAAAATCAAAAGTTTTATCTCAAAGAGAAAAGAAATTTGTTTCTGAAAGAAATACTCAGAAACAAGAACTCGCTAAAAAAATCAATGACCTTAGGGCCCTTCAGGCCATCACTAAAAAGCTTCAAAATTCTTTTGAGGCCAATGAAAAACAGCTCACTGAATTAGAGCAAAAGCTAAACATTGCATCAGGTACAGTTGGTGAAATCGTTGGTGTTGTTAAAATCGCGGCAGGCGACTTTAAAGGTCAATTTCAAAACTCAGTAATATCAGCTCAATTTCCTGGACGAGATAAGTTCATGTCTCAACTTGCAGAGAGAAAGAAACTTCCTGCTATCGCAGACCTCAATAAGCTTTGGTTTGAGATGCAAAAGGAAATGACCGAGTCTGGTAAAGTTGTAAAATTTAAGGCCCAAGTTGTTACTCCTGACGGAACTAAGTCTGAAAAAACCGTTATGAGAGTAGGTGCATTTAACCTTACAGCTGAAGGTAAATACCTAAACTATCAAGCCGCCACGAACCAAATCGTTGAACTTGCTCGTCAACCCCAAGGAAAATACCTAGGGATGATTGAGGACCTTGAAGAGACTAAATCTGGTTATGAAAACTTTGGTCTAGATCCTTCTCGTGGAGTTATTCTTGGAATGCTTGTTCAGGCTCCAAGTCT
>JAFMBV010000105.1 GCA_017858255.1 Bacteriovoracaceae bacterium | reverse complement strand
TAGGTGTTTCTAGGATTCTGGACAAGGGTTATGTAGGGTTCTCATACTCTAATCTCGATAATGTTTATGGTACAGTGTCCGAAGCTGATGTCACCATCGACATGAAGCAAAATCGTTTTGAATTCCACTTTGATCACGCCCTCCCATTTACGATTTTTAATAGAGTGAGAATCAAATCAACACAGGCCAATTATAAACATACCGAATTTGAAGGTCTTGCGACAGGAACGGTATTCACAAATGAAGGCAACGAAACCAGGCTTGAAGTTGATAACGAGAAAGGAAACTTGAATGGAGTTAGTGGAATCCATCTTCGTTTTAATAAGTTTGCTGCGAATGGATCAGAAGCCTTTTTACCAAGCTCAGAAACAAGAATGCTTTCTGTCTTTACTCTTCAAGAATTAAAACTAGGTAATAACGTTTTAAGTACAGGTCTTCGATTTGAAAAAAATGAAATTGAAAAAGAAGCGAGTACAAATTTTGGATCAGCTCAGGAAAAAGACTTTACAAGCCTCAATGCGTCTTTTGGCCATCAATACCGTCTTGCTAAAGAAAGTAGCATAAACCAGTCCCTCTCTTATACAGAGCGTGCCCCAACTGCCCAGGAGCTTTTTGCCAATGGTGCTCACATTGCGTCTTCCACATTTGAAAGTGGTTCTTCTACCCTTAAGAAGGAGAAGGCCCTCGCTTATGAGCTTAACTACAAATACAAGCAAGATCGTACTGAGTGGCAAATAAGTGGTTTCGTGCAACACTTTAAAAACTTCATCACGCTGACGCCAACAGGTGCTAACGATACAGAAAGTACGCTACCCATTAATAATTACCTACAAGTAGATGCTAACTTCTATGGAGCAGAGGTTTCGGGGTTAACTTCTCTTATCAAAAATGGCAAAACAGATTATTCATTAAAGTCTTCATTTGATTATGTAAGAGCACAGGCCTCTGGAAACAAAGGTAACTTGGCCCGAATTTCTCCCATGAGATTGAGTACAGGTATGCAGATATCACGCTCTAAGTGGTTGACTGACTTAGACCTAAGGTATGTCTTTAAGCAAGATCAGGTCTCTCAAGGGGAGACGATTACCCCAAGTTATTTTCTAGTCGATGCCTCTATTCACTATGACATTCTACTAGGTGGCAGAGGATTAACGGTATACGCAAAACTCAACAATATTTTCGATCAAGAGGCCCGAAACCATGTTTCGACGATAAAAAACCTTTCACCGCTTCCTGGTAGAAATGCTGTATTGGGTGTTCAGGGAACTTTTTAGATTTTTATTTTTTCAAAGTCTCGTGCCATGAGGGTTTTTCGTCCCTCTGCGCGAGCATTATCCAATGCCTCGTTAACCAAAATTCTAACAAACCTAGAAATTTCGTCAGCAACATCGCCAGAGGTATTCATATCCCCTTTTGCCTTAACATAGGACTTAAGTTTACTAACTACAATAAGAGTATCCATTGGGAGGTCTTGGGAAGCTTCTTTAGTGCCACCACTACTGACAACAACTCTTCTTCGTGGACGGTCTGATTGATCACTTGCAGGTGCTCTCTCTTCTTCAGCGTAGGCACTTTTGTGGCCAAGCACAGAGTCATGAACGGACCAGCAATCAACAGAACAAAAAATCGTTTTACGACAAGTCGAGATACTACATTTTTGATAAACCTGATTAAATAATATCGACTTTTTGCATACACCACATTTACGCCACTCTTGATCCATTGGACTCCCCTTTTTTAAAGTGTGCCCAATGCTATTAAAGAGTGCAAGGGCAGGAGACTCCTGCCCTAATATTGACCTAGTTCTAACTTAAAGTTCAATGATGTGCCAAACACCACCAAGCCCGTCACCATTAATATCCCCAAGATTTTGGTCTTGGAAAAAGAAATATAGTGGCTCATTATTTAACATAAGCTGCTTTGTACCATCTGGCCTAATTGTTAAACCAAATGGCTCAGGTACCATGTCAGTATCAGTTACGAGTGCAGGCCAAACTCTTAGGCAACGACCGAAGCAGCTTGATTCGCCACTCGCTTGGTCATCATCAAACGTATAAAGTGTAATTCCATTTTTATCCGTTAGAATTTCTCTGCCATCATCTAAAACAACAGAAGATACTTCTTCCAAACTTCCGACATCTAGGCCTTGACCAAAACTAGTCGTGGCCCACATTAAACACAAAATCAAAAAACAGTTCTTCTTCATAATTTCTCCAATGTGATATTTTTTAAGTTGGCCATTCGCCGGTTGTTAAAATAGACCGAATAAAACGGGAGAAAAAGAGCGAAAATTAACTAATAAGTATTCCTAATAAGAATACCGCCATTATGAACTCAACCTTACATTTTCAATAACTTAGGGCCGTAAAATTGTTGGTCAGTGAGAAATAACTTCAGAGAATGAAAGAACTGAAACTTAGATATGGTAATTACTAATAATGAAAACACTACCTCTCATCATTATGCTTACTATATTCAACCCAATCTTCGCGAAACCTCATATGATCGCAGAGCTAGGAGATCTCAGTTGTATAGAAAAGTCTACGAATGTTAAAAAACAGTTATCTGAAGTAAATATTAAAACTACGGGTGCTAGTCGCTCTGAAAAAAAGCTACTGGCAAATGTAACAGAAACCATCGAAAAGCTTACCAATCAACAACAAGCTGAAACGATTCTCGGTGGCTTAACAGTAAATTTCAAGGACGTCTTAAGAAGTCATTCATCAGGTGGTTGCTTACCGGCCCATCAACTTGTTCCAAAGCAAATTAGTATAGGACGAAAGTGTGCAAACGGATATGAAATCAAACTTCAACTTCAAGAAGGTATCGTCATTCATGAAATAGGCCATTTCGTAGCGAATAAGCTCGGTCTCTATTCAAAATACACAAATCAAGTTTCAAGAAGATGTAGGCTTACAAGCTACATGAGATTTACAAGAACTGGACGCAAGCATAAGAATAGAAATGAAGAATTTGCAGAAGTATTTGCGGCCTACTTAATATACGGGAAAAAGCTTAAACGAAGTTGCAAAAAGAGTTACGAATTTATGAGGAAGAATTTATTTTTAGGCACAGAATCATTATGTCGCTAATAATTAACTATATGAGTTCTTTAGCGACACGACCAATATCCTTATCAGAAAACCGGAAAGCAAGTCTGTCGTAATAGTAATGGCAAATACCAATCGCGATAAATAACCCATAGAAGAAAACTTGAAGTAAGTCTTTAGGGTGTTGAGGCATCCAACCAAGAATAATCCCATAAGATTTATTTTCAATTCCATGAGCATCAAAATAGTAATAAACTAGCGACATCGTAATAGAAATAAATATAAGAATAATCATATACTTCCAAAAGCGAGACTGTCTCTCAGACTCATCTTCGTTAGTTTTAACAGTTACCTGTGCTAATCCATTCCCCTCTGTTTTTGCGAGCATGTGACCACCAAGCCCCATGACAACAAGAAAATGCTGTAAATCAATTAACATCCAAGAAATATATAAATTGTCGATCACAATAACAGAAGTCATTAGGCTAATCGAGATGAAATAAAGAATCTTAAATAGAGAAGGCCTATCATATTGAAGTTCTCTTTTGACCATTAGAATAGTCAAAGGGATCACGATCAATACCGTAAGTTGGCTCCATGGAACCGAATCAATAAAAAGCCATTCCTTGAATGAAATATTAGCAAATTGCACATCGTAGAAGTTTTTCAGAGTGAGCATGGTGATTAAAAAACCTGTCGTAAAATGACAGAAAAATTTCTCCCACCATATTTCATTATGACTTAGGGATTGTTTTGCTCTGGCACGATAAATTGAGAGAACACCATAGTGCTGGGAAGCATAGTGCCAATAGGTTAAGGGAAACACTACGAATGAATAAAATTTAAACCTCTTCTCAAGATCCCACGGCAAAATATCAAATGGTAGAACAAAAAATAAGGTCATTAAACCAACCAAAAGTCCTGGGACGATGTAAAAACGAAGAATCTGTTTGCGCGCAATCGAACGATAGGATGGGTGACCTAAGCAGAGATACATTGAGAGATAGGTATGAACAATTCTTATGATAATAAATAGCGTGGCCAATATGGCCTTCATCAACCACATATCCACAAAGGCGACAAAAAAGAAAAGAGGAAAAATCCAATAAGCAGACTGTATAAAAATCATCTCGGTAGAGAGATTACCGAGGAAAGTGGTCTTTTTATCAATAGGAATACTGAGTGATTTAATCATATTAAAAGCCATATCCTTGTGTATAATTATAACCGAGGATATCTCTAAAAAAAGATAAAACTTTGTCTGTCGATGATCATTGGCTAAAATCAATAAAATAGACTGGGAAGCGATCAAGCAACACTTTGGAATTACTCTTTGGAATTAATCTTTGGAATTATCGATTTAAAAAATAGAATTCCACAGCAGGAAGTCGATGCCGCCCTAATATCACTCTCTTTAGACGCCAAACGCACCCTAATTAGCAAGAATATCCCCAATGGAATCTTGGCCCTTGCGAATACTCAAGAGAGTAGCATCGGTGAAGAGATAGTCACTGGACTCAAGGATGATCGATATAATTACACTTCTGCGTCTTTTATTGAAGGTGTTCTAAAACTTGAAAATGACCCTTTAGGACTAAGACCTATACTCTACTACCAACAAGATCATCTCTTTGTTTTTTCATCTGAAATAGAACCTCTATTAGAGTTAAAAAGCTTGTCCTTACAAGTATCAAATCAAGGCATTCAGCAATACTTAACCTATGGAATTACATTAGGTGAAAGTACCTTTATTAAAAACCTTTATAATCTATCTCCAAATAGTTGCTTAACATTTGATTCCATTAATGGTCTGGCAATTAATAAAAAGAACTCTCACTTCAAAGAACAGATAAAGAACCCCACGAGTAAGAATATTAACGACATTCTTACTCGGTCAACACAAGCGTGGATTGAAAAATATAATATTGAAGCTGCCAATCTAAGCGGCGGTGCCGACACGAGAATTCTGTTGGCGTGTTTGGATCAAAAACAAAGAGATAGTTTTACCTTTTTTACCGACGCCTCACCTTTTTTAGATAGAGAGAGTGATAAAGATGTCATCATCGCTAAGCAAGTTGCTGATCGATATCATTTAAAACACGTCATAAGAGACCACGTTCCCACGCAACTTACCGATTCAAATTTGTATAAACGAAGTGAGCCCCCTGAGATTTTAAAACTAAGTGGTAACCATGGTGGCGAGATTTTAGGTGGGGATGTATTCACTGCACTTGATTGGATATATCGGCACCATATTGAAGAACTTCCTAATGACCTTTTAACAGGCGAAGCACAACATACTGATGAAATCGTAGTGCCACAAGATCATCCGGATAAATTCCTCTGGAGCCTTCAAACACTCTTTCGCTCATTTTATTCTGATATCTATGATGGAGGGATTTTTAATCACTGGACTATGCCTCAAAGGTTTACCTTTAGAAAATGTGCACCCTTTTGGACCTGCGAGCTCATATTATCCATTGCATCCCTTAAGGAAAAAGAATTTTCGAATTATTCTCTATATGCTCAGCTATATCGTGAGCACCATTGTGACTTTGCTGACCTCCCCTTTCACTCACCAATAACCTCACACCATGAAGACTTTCCAACTCTAAGAAGCGGTTCAAATCAAAAGGAAAGTTTTCCAAGGCCTTCATTAGATGAACTCTATGAGGATTTAAGAGAAGGTATCCGAAATAATCCCATCTTTAATTTTGAAGCGATTCAGAAGTTAAAAGAGCAGGAAGGAAAAGAAAAACTTTTAAAGAGAATTATAAAGTGTCATCTATGGACCCAACAAATAATAGCAACTACTTAATCCCCTCGATTCTGATAACCTTACCGCTATCCGTAGAAAAATAGAGATATCCATCTAAACCTGTTGATACATACCGAATTCGTTCCTCTAAATCTTCTAAGATCTTTTGCTCCAAAGTAATCTTGCCGTCTTTATATTCCAAACGACGAAGGTGATTTGAGCTTAGGTTTGCGAGAAAGAGGCTCCCCTTCCATAAAGGTATTTTATCGCCAGAATAAACGGTTAGCCCAGAAGGAGAGATACTTGGCACCCAATATGCTAAAGGCTGCTCCATGCCTTTTTTATGAGTGGTACCAATACTTGGTCCATAATACTCACTTCCGTATGTTATCACTGGCCATCCATAGTTTTTTCCTTCCTCTATGATATTTAACTCATCACCACCGCGAGGGCCAAACTCACAAGAGAAGAGAATCTTCTTCTCTTGATCAAAGAAAATACCTTGAGGGTTGCGATGTCCGTAAGACCAAATCTCGGGATAACCTTTCTTAGAAAAAGGATTTCCAGCAAAGGCCTTACCTTCTGGTGTAAGGCGAAGTATTTTACCATTATGAAGCCGAAGGTCTTGAGCAAAGGACCTCTTACCTCGATCCCCAACAGTCATAAAGATATGAGTACCATCGTAAGCGAGCCTACTACCGAAGTGCCTCGTTGTATCGCTCTGCACCTTTGCATTAAATATCGTTTTAAGATCATTAAGTTTACCATCTTTAAAATGGCCACTCGCTAAAGATGTTGTTGTGGTGCCCTTCACTTTTGAAGAGAAAGTTAAATAGACTGTTTTCTTTCCCGATATATCGAAAACTTGCACATCTAATAGTCCACCTTGTCCATTGGCCGCTACCTTTGGTGATTCAAGCCGGACCCTCTTCTTAGTCAGAAGATTATAGTGATAGAGTTGTCCTTCTCTAAGAGTAAAAAGAAGTTCATTAGCATTTAGGAAAGCGAAGCCCCATATAACCTTGTCATCTAAATCCAAAATCGTCTTTAGCTTTAAATCTTTTTGAATGAGATCTTTCCCACTAGTTTGGGGAAAAGAACATAGGCATATGAGAAATAGGAGTGATTTTAATTTCATAGATATACCAATCGTTAACAAGAGTTGAAGTTTCCCTAATTGATTAAAATAGAATCAAGAATCAAATGTCTGGATACCCTTTACGGAGTGCTTAATTGAGAAAATGATCTCTAGTTCGATCATATCTCTCTCGCTGAGATGATCCTTTAATGCTTTCATATCAAAGTGAAGAATTTCCAGGAGGGTTTCTAATGTTCTTAATCCATCCTTAAAGCGTAGATAATGTTTTTGATAAAGAGGCCTATCTTCTTTAATTTCAGGATTCACAAGAGTCTTCGCCACTCTATATAGTGGACTAATAACTTTCTTAATTTCCTTTACCTGACGCCTTTCCCTCTCACGCCAATCACAGCTGTTATCAATCAAATTTCTGATTTTCTCTGCGACAGATTTACCAGGGAGGTACTCCAAGCGGTCGATATAATTCTGATGAAGCTTTAAAGGAACTGGTCTGGCCTTATCCTCTTCGTTAAGCCTATATCTTCCTGATTTTTTTAGTTCATTATCCATAATTAACTACCTTCACCTTCTTATAATAAACTTTTCTCCATGGTTTCATCAAAACATATAAATTTGTCTTAAAAATGACTAAACCATATGGCAAAAGGAATGAAAAACACACACATAAGAACCCGATATTAAAGGCTTCCTAATTTCTTAATTAGTCGACAAAAACGATCCATTTACCTAAGAGAATTGGCAAAAAAACCGATAAATGCTGGGAGAGGTTGAAGTGGTGCAATTACGTTTAATTTATATTTCATTTATCATTCTTATCGGAGGTCCACATATCCTCGGTGCGGAAGAATCGTTTAGTAGGGTATCAATTGCAGATAATTATCACCTCCTTAATCGTCAAGAAAAAGACCATCTTCATCTATTGATTCTAAAACTTCTCAACAAAAGAACTAAAGAACTAAAGAACAAAAATTTGAGAAAAAGAAGTACCAAGAACTCTTTACCCATAATCCCATAGAGTTTTTAGATTTCTTTATAGTCAAATCATACGCAAATACAGAGGCCGCTGTAGATAGATGTAATTTTGGTGGCTGGATTTCTACCTTAGATAATATGAATCAGTGTGAACCACCATGGCGAAGAAGTGTTAGAGATAATCCACGTCTATTAGTTTTTGGTGATACCTACACAAGAGAATATAGCTGCGGCGGTGCAAATTTATTTCGCTGCAACCCTCTTATTTTTGGATTAGGAGAAGATGGAAAAGGAATTTGTGCTTCTACAGATGATTCTGACTCAAATGAATCTACAAACTCCTGCCTCAGTATCTTTCTTAATTCAGAAGTAGCAACTAGAGCAGTTATTGATAATCTTGAAAAAAATCCAGATCAACTAGCATCCTATTTAGCAATAGTCGCAGAAACTCTTCACTTTTGTCAGATTAACGTCCTTGATTTTCCCTATTGTGACGATCTAAACGCCACTCTACTTAATATCTCAAGACTTTCAGTTATGTGTACGGATCAACAAGAATTGTTATCCTACCTGCCAGATATTGTTACTCCCTTCAACCTTGATGAACTCGACTCTATTACTAATGGCCTAGGAACGGCTGCAATTAAATATGCTGAAGACTTGACCAAGAGACAACAAGAAATCCGCTTAAAGAACAGGACTGTTTATCAAGAAGCTATATCTGCCTATCAACAAGATAGTAGACTCATAAGTACGATACAGCGAATACGTGATAATTCTGACAAATGTATAATGGATTCTTGCGATGGCACCCGTCATTCGCGCTCGAAGCCTCAAGGTACCTCTCTTGCTTGGTGCGCCCGCTATGTAAAATTTGCGATGTACCCTCCTCGCGGCACAGATGCAGATAGCTATGGGAGCTTTGAAGAATACCCCTGGGGGAGCGATGGTGTTGAATCAGGTGATTGGTTAAAAAAGGATGGCTTTGTAAATCTGATGGATATTCCTGAAATGAGTCACCTAACTCCTGAAACTGCACCTATAGGATCAATCATTGTTTATGAAAAAACCGCTGCCAATCGTAGAAACCGCTATAATGTAGATGGAGTGAATCGTGGAGGACCAGGCCAGGTTGAGATTAAAGCCTCAGAGAATGAATATATAAGCGACTTTATAAATGATGAACCAACGACAGTTGGTGGCGATAGAAGAGCAATTGGTATTTATGTACAAATTCCTCCAGAATTTGAATCGCAGATACAGGAGATCCCTGAAAGATGAGAACACTACTGACACTTATATTCGTCTTATTTCTTAGCTTCAGTTCGTTTGGATCAAACCTTAAGGATACCTATATTTTGAAATTAAAGAGTATTGAGAAAATAGAGAAGAATGGTGACAACAAACTTTTTACTCTTATAAAGAACTCTTCAAAGGAACTGTCACAAGACTGGTCACCAGAGCTGGCGAAGGAATTGGCCAGGGTCTTCAATATCCTTGTCGATGTTAACCAAAATTACTTTCTTGTTGAGCTACTGCAACCAGTCATAAATAAGCGTAAAAAGCTCTTCATGCCAATCCTTAATAAGGCCCTTTCAAAGAAGAACCTTGAGGAATTTAAAATGATGCAGAAAATTCTCAAAAGGGAAGAAACTACTGGCAATGGCTAGCAACAGCATGAGTTTTCCTTCCATAAACTAACCTAACAAGAATCACCCAGTAATGCTTTATATTCAAACTTGAGTATATCTAAGTGTTTGTTATGATCTTTTTGTAAATTTAATAACGGAAGATTGATGAGCACTAAAACAGAGAAATTCGACTTTAAAAATCGCCAAGGCCACCTCTTGTCTGGGCGGCTTGAAACTCCCTCAGGAAGGCCTCGAGCATATGCCCTCTTTGCTCACTGCTTTACGTGTTCTAAAAATATTTTAGCAGCTTCAAAGATATCGAAATATTTAGCAGAGCAAGGTATCGCTGTTTTAAGATTTGATTTCACAGGTCTTGGAAATTCAGAAGGAGATTTTTCCAACACTAACTTTTCCTCAAATGCAGAAGATTTAAGAGATGCCTACGAAGCATTGGAAGATCAATATGAATCACCTCAAATTTTAATAGGACATAGCCTGGGCGGTGCGGCCGTATTAAAAATTGCCTCTGAAATTGAATCTATAAAGTGCATCGTCACAATTGGAGCTCCCAGTGAAGTAGAGCATATTGGCCATCTATTTAAAAACCATGATCAAAAAATACTTAAAGATGGCAGCGCCGAAGTTATATTGGGAGGAAAAGAATTTACAATTAAAAAACAATTTCTCGAAGATCTTAAAGGTCACAATATACTCAAAGCCCTCGAAAATAGTCAAAAAGCGTTCCTGATTCTTCACTCCCCCATTGATAATACTGTAAGTATTGATCATGCCGCTCAAATATATAAGGTCCTTAAACATCCAAAGAGTTTTATTTCATTAGATAATATGGACCACCTCGTCTCGAACCCAAAAGATTCCTTATATATCGCTTCACTTATTAGCACATGGGTAACACGTTATATCGAAGGGCCCGAAGTCGAAAAAAGACCGGAAGTAAAGAAAGGAGGGATAAAAACCTTCAACCGAGTAAATCATTTGTATACCCAAGATATATATGGCCAAAATCATCAAATCATTGCGGATGAGCCAAAATCTTTAAAGGGAGATGACCTCGGAATGGGCCCGTACGAACTACTTTTATCTAGCTTGGGGGCCTGTACGGCGATGACCATACGGATGTATGCCGATCGCAAAAATATTAAATTAACCAGTGTTTCAGTAAATCTGTCTCATGCTAAAGAAGAAATCGAGGACACCAATAAACTTACGGATATTATTATAAAGAATATCCAATTAGAAGGTGACTTAAGCTCATCTGAAGTTAAGAAATTATTAGAGATAGCTGAAAAATGTCCTGTCAATAAATCCCTAAATGCCGGCATTATTACCAAAACATTTAATAATGCTTAAGACCATAACTTCCTTAATGGCCAAGTCGTCTATATAATGAGGAGAAATGGAAAAATCTAAGTTTCTTAAAAATATTAAACCTTTTTTGCCCTTTAATTTAATAAAGGCATTTTTCGCCATTATATTAAATACAGTAGGCCTTTTTCTTCCTTACAAATTAAGACATCATTACTTGAAAGCTGTAAGCTTTTTCATTCATTTACCATATTGGCTATTTGGTAAAATAGCTCAGTACATGATGAGGAAATTAAATATTAAACCTCGGGACCTATTAGGATGAAAAACCCGACGAATAATAATGAATGTGTCATCGTCTTTTCAGGTGGGACAGACTCAATGTGTGTGGCAGCGCTCATGGCGGAGACATACCAAAAAATCCATCTACTGACTTATTTCGATTACGGCACAAAAGACGAGCCTATTCCGCTAGAAAATGCCAAAAAGCTAAAAGCTAAATTCCCTAATGTTGAATGGGTTTTTAAATCATTTTCAACAGACAAGCTGATAAGACATTTCAGTTATCATAATTATTTAAAGAATTTAATAAAGTATAGATTATTTAATATGATAACTCCCGCCTTCAGCTCTCTAAGCTGGCACGTTAGAACAATTGCATACTGCTTAGAAAACAATATCCAGCACTCTTATGATGGCATGACGAATGAAATGCTACAGCTACCAGGGCACATGAGCAGTGTATTAGAAGTTTTAAAAAATCTTTACCATGACTTTAACATTAATTATGAAAACCCTGTCAGAGACTGGGAAGTCCCTCATAACCAAGATGTCCTCGATAGGATCATCGTTGATCAGCACGGTTTTTTATTTCCAAGTGAAGAGACTGAAACAAAGAAAACAACGGGAGAATATCTTTTCAAATTAGGTATTTTCCACCATCCAAATATTAAAGGGTCAGTCTACGATCGACAAATGCAGCATGACTGCTACCAGTTTGTTCTCTATAACATTTTAACTTACTGGCTTTACTTAAACTTTATGAGTTATGAAAAGTACTCACAAAAGGTATCTGAATTTATAAGTACTAAAGTAAAATCGGTATTACCTCAATTAGAATTTCTCAAAGAAAAAAATAAAGAAAAACAAATGTCCAGTCTTTTTGAATATGGAGAAGAACATGAACTGGTTTAAAAGCCTGCTCTCAAAAGTAATATATTTTTTAGTTTTTATCACCCTGGTAGGAGTTGGCTTTGAGTATTCACTAAGGTTCTATACGAGAGATGTTGAGAAATCTCTATGGAAAACTGCGATGATGGACCATGTCCAACATCGTATCGACCGAATATGGGATAAGGGCCGAGACAATAAAGAAATATTCTGGGGACCTCCCTACAATATTTTCTGGAACCAAGGTCTTGAAGATGAAGAGCGAATGAAACTAATTTATAATCATTCCATTTTACCTAAATCTGGAGATTGGGTTACTCCAAATTTTTTACGAAAAAAAGAGGAAAAAAAAGATCACTCCTTTCGTGTGAAAACAAACCGCTTAGGCTTTAGAGATATTGAGAGAAGTATTGAGAAAGGCCCTAATACGAAGAGAATCATTGTCTTAGGATCATACCCTGCATTTGGCCATGGTGTGAGCAATGAAGAGACCTATTCATTTCAATTAGAGTCACTTTTTAAGGAAAAGTATCCAAGGTTAAATATAGAAGTATGGAATGGCGGCCAACAGGGAACTGTCGCAATTATGGGCTATGCAAGGATGAAGTTTGAGCTTGAAAAGTATCAACCAGACCTTATAATCTTTGATTATGGGTGGGTCGACTTTTATATGCGCCAAGACCAAACACTTGAAGCATCAAAAATACCTACTTGGAAAAAACCTCACTGGACCTTTTTCCAAAAGCTGGCCAGTAAAATTCGTTTCGAATGGCTTCCAAGGACTTCAATAAGCAAGATAATAGACAACAAAGCAAAAGAGTCCTTTCGAAAAGTTAACTGGGATCAATGGGAAAAAGTCATGGAGGCCACTGTAAACTTTTCTCAAAAAAAGCAGATACCTATTTTGTA
>JAFMBV010000104.1 GCA_017858255.1 Bacteriovoracaceae bacterium | reverse complement strand
CTCTTCATTTGAGCGCCAGCTAGGTAGCCCGCCTCAATGCTACGAGTGTCGTATTTACCATCTGCCTTTAGGTCCTGATCAGTGGCATGCTTGTGACTTGTGTCATAAGCCTGCTTGGCAGCATCGAGCTCTTTTTGAATGTTAGCTTTTAACTCATCTATAACAGTTTTCTTTTCAATCATCAGGACATTATATGTTGAGATTTAAGACTTTGCTATAGTAGACAATGGTGCTGTGCCCTAGTCTGAATGGGCCTAATGGTTTAGGTTAAAGCACCTCTCATCCAAGGATTTATACTCATGAACAGTATTCAAGATACAACTGTATGGAATAACCAAAACATATACACGGGTTTTAACGATCCTGCGCTCATAAATGATGTGGAAAACCTGGGTGTTCGGATCACTACTTTCTCGGGGAAAACGAATGTTTTTGCTGATGCCATTGAGGCCCTTGAAGAAAAAAGGGATTTACCCTCTGGTCTTATAAATGAGGTGCAATACTGTCTCAAAGAGAGTTTAGAAATATCCGTTGAAATTATGACGATAATGACTTTTGCTTCCTGTCAGTTAAGTACGGATGCCGCACATATTGAAGCAAAGGATTTAAGCGGGCGCCTTGGAATTTTAAATTCAAAATTTTCAAAGGGTGAAAAACCATTACAACTCTTTCTTCAAAGGGCAACAGATGAATTTATAAGTGAACTTTTAGAGAGTGAGGAAATGGTTCAGTTTACTTTTAAGTTGGAGCACTCTCGAAAGTTACGTGATTTTCTTCTTAGCACCTCTGAAGAAGTTCTCGTAAGTGGTCTTGGTCAAGATGGCCTTCATGCCTGGGGAAAACTCTATAACGCTCTCTCAGGATCAATGAAAGTCCAGCTTGGAGAAGAGACCATTGGTCTTGCTCGTGCGGCCAGTATTGTGCGTGAGGGAGATCGCAGCAAAAGGGAAGCTGCTTATAATGGAATAAATAATGCTTGGAAAGTGCATGAGGAATCTGCTGCTGCTATTCTTAATGCAATAAATGGTTGGCGACTAGAAATGAATGAGTCTCGTGGGCAAAAAAGAGAGATGCATTATCTTGATGTATCTTGCCATCAGAGCAGAATAGAACGAGCAACTCTCGATGCTTTAATGAATGAAACTTATGAGCAAAGAAGTATAGGCCAAGAGGCCCTCGGCTCTATGGCCAAGTTGATGGGCATTGAAAAACTAGCTCCCTATGATTTAATTGCTCCTGCACCAAGTTTCGGTGAAAAAGGTGAAACTTTAATTTCGTTTAAAGAAGCCATCAATATTATAGCTGAAGCTTTCTCAGAACTTACTCCAGAGATGGGAGAGTTTGCGTTAATGATGGCCGATAAGGGTTGGATTGATGCCAGGCCTACAGAGTCCAGATCTCCTGGTGCTTATTGTACAAAGTTTGCGAGAACTCGCGAGCCTCGAGTCTTTATGACCTATACTGGTAGTATGGGCAATGTTATTACCCTGGCCCATGAACTAGGGCATGCTTATCATAATTGGGTTATGAGAGATATGCCGATCACTGAAACTCATTACTCCATGACTCTTGCAGAGACGGCCTCTATCTTTGCTGAAACACTTGTAAAAAAAGCTCTGCTAGAGAAGTCGGTGAATAGAGAAGATCGCCTAAAAATTATGTGGCAAAATGCGGAGAGCGCTGCGGCCCTCCTAATTAATATTCCTGCACGTTATGAATTTGAAAAAGAGCTTGTCGAGGCAAGGAAGGTCCGTCCTCAATCTCCTGACGAGATGAAGACTTTAATGAACAGTGCTTGGAAACGTTGGTATGAAGATACCCTTACAGAATATGATGATATGTTTTGGGCGAATAAACTTCATTTTTCAATATCTTCTCTTGGCTTTTATAATTACCCGTATCTCTTTGGTTACCTCTTCTCATTAGGGATTTATGGTCAAAAAGATAAGTACGGAAGTGACTTTAAAGATCTTTACCATAATATCCTGCGTGACACAGGAAGAATGACGGCAGAAAATCTCATTAAAAAACACCTCTCTAAAGACATTACTAAACCAGCCTTTTGGGCAGACAGTTTAAATATTGTCGCCGAACAAGTAAGAGAGTTTACTCAAGAGGTTAATAAATAAAATGGACAAAAATTTTAAATCGTTTCTAAAAGAAGTTTTCGGCAAATACTCAACAGATCTATCTGGGCAGGTATCTCAAGCCTTCCCGGCACTAAGTGCTGTTGACCCCGACTCATTTGCAATTTCTGCAGTCACTGTTGATGGAGAAGTTTTTGAGCAGGGGGAAGTGTCTCGTGATTTTACGATTCAGTCTATTTCTAAGGCCTTCTCTTTTGCCTTGGCCTTGGAACAACATGGAAGCCTGTTTGTAGAAAGCAAAGTTGGGATGGAACCAACCGGAGAAGATTACGATACGATTATTAAGTTAGATGATAAAAATCGACCCTTTAATCCAATGGTAAACTCTGGCGCCATTGTTATGAGTGGTTTAATCAATCCGAGAGAGAAGGCAACACGCGAAGAGGAACTCTTGGATTATTTTGGCAAGTTTGCTGGTCGCTCGTTGAAAATTGATGAAGAAACCTATCGATCTGAAAATGAAAATGGTCACAAAAATTGGGCGATTGCTCACCTTTTGCGCCACTTCAATATTTTGACCAAAGAGTATCGTGAAGTATTAGATCTTTATTTTAAGCAGTGTTCAATTCTTGTGAACACCCACGATTTGGCCTTGATGGGCGCAACCCTTGCCAATGATGGACAAAATCCTATCACGGGTATTAAGTGTCTCTCTTCAGAAAACCTTCGTCATGTTTTAAGCATTTTATTTACCTGTGGCATGTATAATTACAGTGGGGAGTGGGCCTTTGACGTTGGCCTTCCTGCAAAAAGTGGTATTTCTGGGGGGATTCTTTTAGTCGTGCCTGGGGTACTTGGTATGGCCATCTATTCTCCTCGACTTGATAAGAGAGGCAATAGTATTCGTGGTATCAAAGTGAGCGAAGAACTCTCTGATCGTTTCCAACTTCATGTTCTTGATTATACTCGTAAGAAGGCCCGAATAAATTAGAGGCCTTTAACGAGAACTTTAAAACCTCTGCCTTTTCTGGGATACTGTTTAAATCGTGTTAACTTAACTTTTATCTAGGGTAAAAGGATATTTATGCTCAGCTTAAGCCAATTAAATAAAATGCAAGGGGGAGAGCTTCTCTACTCCAATGTCAGCCTTCAGATTTATGCTGGTGAAAAAGTAGGCTTAGTTGGTCCTAATGGCACTGGAAAGACAACACTCTTTCGTATGATTATAGGTGAGGATACTACCTATGAAGGGCAAATTAGTTTTCCTGAAAAACTAAGAATGGCGTACTTTTCTCAAAATGTAGGAGAGTTGGCCGGTAAGTCAGCCCTTCAAGTGGTGCTATCGGGTGATGAAAAAGTAGAGCGATTGCAAAAGGAATTATCTGTTTTTGAAAATCAATTGGCCGACCCTGAGTTAGATCCTGATAAGATGAACGAAATCTTAATTAAGATGGGAGATGTTCAAACCGAATTTGAGAAACGAGGTGGATATGACCTTGAGTCTCGAGCAGAAGAAGTCTTAACAGGTCTCGGGATAATGCCTGAGGAACATCATAAAGATATTGGCGAGTTCTCTGGTGGTTGGAAAATGAGGATTGCCCTCGCGAGAGTCCTTGTTATAAAACCTGATTTAATCATTATGGATGAGCCCACCAACTATCTAGATATGGAGACGATTCTTTGGCTAGAGGAATGGCTTAAGAGTTTTGAAGGCGCTATCTTTATGACGACTCATGATCGCGAGTTTATGAATAGTGTTTGCAATAAAATTGTCGAAGTCGCCAATCGAAGGGTTACTGTTTATTCAGGCAATTATGATTTTTATGAGAAAGAGCGCGCAATAAGACGTGGTCAGCTTGTTAGTGAAGCAAAAAAACAAAAAGAAAGTATCGCTAAAGATGAGGATTTTATTGCTCGTTTTAAAGCGAGAGCTTCTCATGCCGCACAAGTACAGTCTCGAGTTAAAAAGCTTGAGAAGATTCAACTAGTTGATGTACCCGATGAAGAGCAGTCTATTAACTTTGAATTTCCAACTCCGCCTCGTGGTGGTGATGATGTTGTGATCGTAAAAGATCTTTCTAAAAAATGGCCAAAAAATGAAGGCGAGCAAGTTGTTTTTGAAAACCTTAATGCAACGATAAAGAGACAAGACTGTTTGGCGGTCCTCGGAGTAAATGGAGCTGGTAAATCTACCTTACTAAAGACTATATGTGGTCACACCGATGCCTCTTCTGGAAGCGTCCAAATAGGGCCATCGATCAAGGTCGGTTATTTCAGTCAATTCTCCTTTGATGTACTTGATCCCAATCGTACCGTCTTAGAAGAGACTCAAGCTGCTCTATCACAAGCAAGTGATGGTTATCTTCGGAATCTATTGGCCTGTTTTCTCTTTCGTGGAGAAGATGTATTGAAGAAGGTTCGCCATTTGTCTGGCGGTGAGAAGAGTAGACTTATCTTGGCCGTTCTTCTTTCTCAAAATAATAACTTCTTAGTTTTAGACGAGCCTACAAACCACTTAGATATTCAATCGAGAGAAGTTCTTCTTCAGGCGCTTAAAAAGTTTGATGGCACGATTGTCTTTGTTAGTCACGATCGTCACTTTTTGCGAGAGTTAACTAAAAAGGTCTATGAAGTAGATAGAAATAAAGTGACCATTTATCCTGGGGATTACCACTATTACTTAGAAAAAACTTCTGAGGCTTAAGCCGCCTTCTTAAAGGGGGCGGGAACATTGATTATCTCGTCACCAGCGTAACGTTTAGAACATTCACCTGCATTTTTTCTAACGATGGCATGACGGAAGGCCTCATCAATACGGAGCCATTTTGTGATGAGTTCCTCATCAGTTAAGGCCTCTCTTAGACTTAGCTCTAGGGTTCGTTCTCTATGGTCCCACATTTCGTCATCTACAAAGATATGGAGATGGGCGTCCTTTGGACTCCTTCCACAGTATCGCTTTGGTCCACCAAAGGCAGCTACCATAAAGTCGGTTTGTTGACTCTCTATGATCTCTTGTTTGATAACTTTAAAGACTTCCTTCATCCAAGGGTCTTCATAGACTTTATCGTAAAAGACTTTAACCGCTTTATTGACTAAGGAATAGAGTTCTTCATCGGAGTAGTTCATAAAGTACCTTTCGGGTTATGAATCAAAAAATTTTAGCTTTGTTGAAACTTTTGAAAGAATGATTTTTGTCATGGTTTGCTCCATAAGATATTATGAAACTGAGGGAGTTAAGCCATGGATATTAAACCATTATTATTGCAAAGGTCGGAGAATCGCTGTGAGTTATGTGAGGGGGATCAAGGACTAGAAGTCTATCAAATCGAACCGACAGAACTTGCCATTAGTGAATGCCAAATGATTTCCTGCCAAATATGCCTTGAGCAACTTGATAAGGGCGCAACTCTAGATGAAGAACATTGGAAATGCCTAATTCAGAGTTCTCAAAGTGAATATACATCCGTTCAAGTGGTAAGCTGGCGTCAACTCTCACGACTCGGGCATCTAGATTGGTCTAAAGAAATTCTTAACACCATGGAATTAGATGAGCTCACTCTAGAGTGGGCCAGCGCAGGCCTATAAAATACAGATTATCTATATTATTCATTTAATGGTGTAAATCTTATCTTAAAAACGAATATTCATGGTCTTAGATCCTCTAACGAGGTAGGGTGCAGTTGAAACAATGCACAAAATGGAGCCTCTATGACTGAGGTCACCATTGGGTCTTAACTCAAGGAGATAGGCCAATGACTTTCCAAGAATTAGAACTTTCCAAGCCGTTAAACGAGGCCCTACTCTCAATGGGTTTTTCAGAACCTACTTCTATTCAGAAGCAGGCAATTCCAATGTTACTAGAATCGAAAGGTGATTTTGTCGGACAGGCCCAGACGGGAACCGGTAAAACAGCCGCTTTTATACTTCCTCTTTTAGAGGGCTTTAATTATGAAAGTGATTTTGTCGAATCTTTAATTCTAACTCCTACGCGTGAGTTGGCCGTACAGGTTCATCAAGAATTAGAAAAATTATCTAAATTTACAACTTTGCGTTCAACTACAGTTTATGGTGGTTCCTCTTACGAAAAACAAATTAAGGCCTTGAGAAAAGATAAGGCCCAAGTTGTTGTTGGGACTCCTGGGCGTGTACTAGATCTTATTCGTCGTGGAAATCTTAAACTAAATAACTGTTCGAAGTTTATTATTGATGAAGCTGATGAAATGCTAAATATGGGCTTTCTTGAAGATGTAGAAACAATAATGAGTGAGCTGCCAGCAAAGAAAAATATTTGGATGTTCTCTGCAACTATGCCAGCTCCTATAAAGAGACTTGTTGAGAAGAACTTTTCATCTCCTCAATTTATTAAAACTGCAGATAAAACTCTTACAAACCAAGATATTAAGCAGTTCTACTGTCTTTTAGATAAGAGAGATTTTGTAAAGGGATTGAGAAGAATAATGGCAGCTAACGCACAAGCGAATGCCATTGTCTTTTGTGAAACACGAATGGAATGTAAGAACATTTCTGAGAAGCTCATTGACCTAGGTGTTCAGGCGCTACCATTGCATGGTGATTTGAGTCAGTCTCAAAGAGAATATGCCATGGGTCGTTTTAAGGCCGGTAAAGTGCAATTACTTATCTGTACAGATATTGCTGCTCGTGGGATTGATGTTAATGATCTGAACTTTGTATTTAACATGGGATTCCCAAGACAAGATGAGGCCTATGTTCACAGAATCGGTCGTACAGGACGTGCCGGTGTTCAAGGAACAGCGATTACATTTTGTGAGCCGAAAGAAAGGTATCGCTTAAAATTTATTGAAAAGAAAACAGGTCAGGCACTTGAGAGCTATAACCTTCCGAACCTCAATGAGTTGAAGAAGGCAAAAGTCTTAAATGAAATAGAAAAGATGTCTGGACTTAAAACTGCTGTTCTTGATTTAGGTGAAAACTTCACTGTAGATGAAACTTATGAAATGTTTCATGAAGACCTCAAAGACCTTTCTAAAGATCAAATCTTAAAACTTTTCTATTCTTTAAAGTTTAATAAAGAATTTCGCATGTTGGAAGAGGCCTTAGTTGTTAAAAAGCCTAGCCCTTCAAGAGAGCGAGGAGAAGGAAAAGTTCGAGTTCAAAAGAGAAGACGCAATAGAACAGCACCAGGACGAGAAAGTGGTCCAGGGACTCAGTCTCGTACTCGTCGCCCTAGAAGAAGTAACTAGTTTTAGAAAATCCTGATAAATTATAGTAATGAATATTACTTTTTATCAGGATTTCTTTAAGCTTTTTATCCATCCCCGGATAGGGAATCTATTCTTTTTAGTAATAATAATGAAAAATTATTAAAAAGAGTAATCCTCAACAAAGGAAATTTAAAATGAAATTAAATACAGGCATCAATGAAGAAAAGCGGGTTGAAATTGCAAAGGGCTTAAGTGAGCTACTAGCTGAAACATACACGCTTTATCTCAAGACTCACAAATATCATTGGAATGTGACAGGCTCCATGTTTCAAACATTGCACCTTATGTTTGAGGGACAATATATGGCATTGGCCTTAGCTGTCGATTTGGTAGCTGAAAGAATAAGGGTGATGGATGTAAAAGCACCAGGAAGTTATTCTGAGTTTGCAGAGATATCCCGTGTAAAAGAAGATTCGTCTCATGAAACTTCTGCTGAAGATATGATTAAAAATCTTCTAAGTGATCATGAGCAAATTGTGCGAACAGCAAAAGCAATCCTTCCCGTTATTGATGGTGCAAATGACGAAGGAACGAATAGTTTGTTAGGCGCAAGGATTGAGTTTCATGAAAAAACTGCGTGGATGCTCAGAAGTTTAATCGGCTAATATAGAGGATGGGATAATGCCAACAATAACTCAACTGGAATATCTCATCGCGGTTGCTGAGGAAAAACATTTTGGAAGAGCGGCGCAAAGGTCTCATGTTTCACAGCCCTCATTATCAATCCAAATTCAAAAATTAGAAGAAGAGTTAGAGCTCATTATTTTTGATCGCTCAAAAAAGCCAATTATGGTGACAGAAGAGGGTCTGCTGATTATTGAGCAGGCCCGACTAACTCTGAAAGAACATAAAAAACTCTATACTTTGGCCCAAGGAAGTTCTTTTGAGGCCAGGGGGGATTTCCACTTAGCTGTGATCCCCACACTTTCGCCCTATCTCATCCCTTTATTCTTGGGTGAGTTTTCAAGACACTTTCCAAAGGTCAGCTTGAAAATTAATGAGTACCAAACAGAAGATATTATTAAGCTCCTTAGAGATGATGTAATTGATGCTGCCTTACTTGTGACACCTTTGAATGATGAATCTCTTATCGAGCGCCACCTCTTTTACGAGCCTTTTTATGCTTATCTGTCCGAAGGTCATGAGCTATTACAAAAGTCGCAATTGGTGCATGAGGATCTACTCGGACAAGATTTATGGCTTTTGGAAGAAGGGCATTGCTTTAGAGATCAAATGCTTAAGATATGTAGTTTGGCCCGTCAAAATAAGGTTATGGAAAATGTGGAGTTTGCTAGTGGAAATCTAGAGACATTGAAAAACCTTGTTAAAAAGAGCTGTGGTTTCACCATCCTTCCTGAGCTCGCTGTTCAGGAACTTGGGAAACTTGAGCGTGATAAACATTTAAGAAGTTTTAAAGCACCTGTTCCCACGAGAGAAGTTAGTCTAGTTCATAGCCGCTCATTTTTAAAGGAGAGAATCATTGAGTCTCTTGAAGAGATGATTCTAAAGTCTTTGCCTAAGGAAATTCGCTCTCTTAAAAGAGACGATTTAAACATCGTTCCCATAAATACATAATTTTTTTTAGTTATACTTATAGGTAGCTTTTGATTCCAGGTCCAATCGATTTGCTCTTCAATTTATCTGTGTGAAGGTCATGATCATGAAAGCTTATGCCATGGTCTACCTCTTTAATGAAGTTAACCATTGCGCCTAAGGTGTTAACCTTCTTAACGTTTAAGAGATCTCTCTTTAAGTCTTCTCGGTCCTGGTTACTGCCAATGACCGTACAATGAACGATGCTTTTGTCTTTGGAGCAATTGGTTGCCCCGCCTTTTAATCCTCGCTCTTGGAGTGCAATTGTAAAAGTTTTTCTAAAAAAAACACCTTGAACTTTTCCAGTGACATTAAAACGCTCTTCCATACAATTGGTTTATCCTAATAAATATTTTTCTAGAAGCTTTTTTAAATCAGCCTTTCGTAAGGGTTTGCCAACGACTTCCTTCATTCCAGCTTCTAGAACTAACTCTTTCGCGTCCTCTGAAAGGTCGGCAGTTAGAGCTACCGTTGGTGGTAAATTGGTAATACTCTTTTTTGCCATGTTGTAAGTTTCGACGCCATTTAATCCCGGCATGTGGTAGTCCATTAGAACAAGGTCAAACTGAAAGTTTGTTAGCAGTTGTAAGGCCTCCTCGCCAGAGGCGGCCTCTTTGGTATTCAGTTGTTGCCTCTCGAGGATTTTTACCAATAGTTTTCGATTAATGGCATTGTCATCTACAACAAGTATATTTTGAGAATTAAAATTTTGTTCAGTATTAAAGTCTTGATACAACTCTTTTAGTTCTTGAGTCTTACCGATAGGCATCGGTATGGTAATGAAAAATGTACTACCAACATTAACTTTTGATCTTACGGAGATTTTACCATGCATAAGCTTTATAAGCTCTTTGGTTATCGTTAACCCGAGTCCTGTGCCACCATGCTTTCTAGTGGTCGTCACATCAGCTTGCTTGAAAGCTTCAAAAACTCTCCGAGAGGCTTCGTCAGACATTCCAATGCCGCTATCTTCGATACTAATGTTGTATTCATTATTGGAGTAATTCGCAGAGATTATAATACTGCCATTTTCTGTAAACTTAATCGCATTACTCAATAGATTGTTGAGTATTTGATTGATACGCACTTTATCGCCTATCAATACTTCGGGAAGACCTTTCGTATTATATTTTAATTCAATACTCTTAGCATCTAGGGCGTATCGAAAAGTTTTTGAGAGTGAGATTAGTTGTTTGTCAGGGGAAAATGGAATGCTCTCAAGCTTTACTTGATTCATTTCGAGTTTAGTGACATCCAAAATATTGTTGATAATACTAAGAAGCATGGTGCCACTTTCATTAATAATGCTTAGGTAGTCCTTCTGATCTGTGTCTAGTTGAGTACTTTGAAGAAGGTCAGTTACTCCTAGTACACCATTTAGAGGTGTTCTTAGTTCATGACTCATATTCGCAAGGAACATGCTCTTATAATGAGCTTCACTTTCAGCGTTTCTTTTTGCTTTTTCAAGTTCGACTTCTCTTAGAATAATCTGATCACGCATAGGAGCAAGAATAAGAAAATAAGAGAGTATTAAACTCAATAAGCTTACAATTAGAACAATTCGTTCAGTGTAGGCGAGATTACGCGTCAATCTATCTGAATCTTTCTCAAATAAAGTAACTGCCTTGTTTAAACTTTTGAGTAGTTCATTTTTAGCAAAATAGCTTAGTGAATAAAGAGAAACTTCCTCTTTCGATTCCATGAAGTTACTTACTTCGACTATAAACTTTTCGGTCAATTGGTTAAGTTCATCGTGGTAATGATTTGAGATAGATTCTTTCTTTAGAAGTTCTTCTGGTTTAATTTCTTGTTTAAGTAATTCATGAGAGCTTTTAAAAAGTGATAATTTTTCGTTAAGGTCTTTTTTAAGGTCTTTTTTAAGGTCTTGGTTACTCTTATCATCATTTATTTCATTAACGAGAAGGGTGATCCTCTGAGAGAGCATTCTTTGTCTACCTGAAATATTTATAAGTTTTCCTAGACCGACTTGCTTTTGAGCGGACCACTCTAAGGAGATAAAACCGATTAAGTCAAAGGCCCCAATAATAAAAAGGGCAAGAAATATCTTAGTCGTAATTTTTTGATCTGGTCGTTTCATATGTCTTTATCGCGAGTTTAAGACATTTTAAAACATTTCTAATTTATAAGATAGATGGAAAGGAAAAAGTTGGTAAAGGATACTTTTTATGAGCAGGGGAGAGAGGTCACGAATCAATTGACCCCATGACTCTTTTCATAAAGCCATTGAGAGCATCTTTTTGAGAAATTCCCGTATGAATGTCTTTTGAAACCTCAACGGCACCATACATATTTGATAACAGCTCCCCAATAGTGTTTAGCTCTTCATCTTTTAGGCCTTTTGCCAGAGAGATATGCTCAAGGACCTCGATTGCTTCAAGAACAAAATCTTGATCATTTTCATCAATGAACTCTACAAGATTCTTAATAATGGGGAGCTTCATATGTCTTCCTAGTTACTTAAGTTTATCAACTAACTCTTGAACGATTTCAATTTTATTGCCTTGAGTCTGCTCAATTAGCTCACCTTCAGAAAATGCTGCGAAAGTTGGAAGGTTGCTAACATTTGCAAGCTTTCTTGAGTTTGGCAGTTTTTCTGCATCCACGTAAACAAAGGTGATTCCCTCATTCTCTTTGGCCAAATTTTTAATTTTTGGTTTAATCATACGACAATTACCACACCAACCAGCACCATATTGGACAAGTACTTTGCCGTTATCTTTGACGAATTGCTCTAAGCTATCAGTTTCTAAATCAATCATAGTTTCCTCCATTTGGTTCCACCATAATGATGCCTTTCTTGCAGGCTTTCAATAGGTCTAAAACTATTAGTAGATAGTTTTTGTAAATAATAGCGCCTGTTGGCCATTTGTCTAAAAGAAAACTATTGAGATCATAAAAAATCATTAAGTTTTATGCTCTAAATCAGCTCCAAGAGTCCTCAAAAGGGCCACGATAATAGATGTGAGGGGTCCTCTCCTTGCAAAAATGTTGGATTAGGAGGAGTTATGAAAAATAGAGCATCCACTGTTATTTTTTTGGGCCTAAATGACATGCTTAACGAAAGTTTCGATCATTATGTCCATGATGGATTTCTTAATTTAGATAGCCATTTCTATCTTGTGCACGTCTATAACAAACGTTCTCATATTAATTTACCTACAAATATTGATGTTAAGGATGATGCTCAAGTTGAGGCCTACATTAATGGCCAAATGGATAAGGTTGGTGATCGCCTGTGGGGGGATCAAAAGAAGAAACCTGATGTTGAAAAGGTCATCCTTTTTAATAATGAGCCCAAGCTTAAGTCCATTAATTACTTAAATGAATTGAAAGCTGACTCTTGTGTGGTGGTCACTCGTGGTGAACAAGATATCGAAGGCATCTTTAAAGATAGCTTTGCCTATTATCTTGTCGCCTATGCGCCCTGTGATGTTTTGGTGTTGCGGCCTAACTAGTGGGGACTGAAAGAAACCTTTGCAAAGCAATGGCTCCACAAACAGAGACATTGAGAGAGTTTTTACGGCCACAGAGGGGAATGTTGAGGAGGTAATGAGCGCGCTTCAGGGTAGGGGTCGCGAGACCATAGCGCTCATTACCCAATACAATCACCAAAGGAAAAATTGGGGTAACTGCACTCAGGTCGGTTGAGTCATCACAGGTTTCAAACGCATAAATATTTAGCCCCTCATTAGAGAGAAAATCTAGACAATCTAAAGTATTTTCCCAGTAAACCCATTCAACCCAGTCTTCAGCTCCAAGCGCTGCCTTTGCTGTTTTAGAGTTTTCTGGGGTCGCCGTATAGCCACATAGGTGAATCTTGGTAACTCCAAAAGCTTCACCACTTCTAAAGAGTGAGCCTACATTGAAAGAACTGCGCAGGTTATCTAACACCAAGTGAACGACCTGTTTGTTCGCTGATTTTTTATTATTTGTGTCTTCTGTCGTAATGAGAAACTCATCTTCTGTAATATCTTTTTTTAAAAGACGCTCCAAGGCCATGAGTATGGTCTCTAGGTCCCTAGGTTCTTCTAATGGGAGACTCAATAATTCCTTGGCCAAGCTCCTGAGATCCGAGCTTTCATGGCTTAATAGA
>JAFMBV010000103.1 GCA_017858255.1 Bacteriovoracaceae bacterium | reverse complement strand
TGCCATTTGAGTGCATTGATTCGCGCTAAAAAGTCAGGACGCATGAGCTTGTTTTTAACTAACTCTTCTAGGTCGTCACAGGTTGCTGTAATAAGATTAAAGTCTACTTTAATAGGCTTATTGGCGCCTATGGGAGTGAAGCTCTTCTCTTCGATGACTTTTAGTAATTTTATCTGAAGTTCAAGGGAGAGGCCTGAGATTTCATCGAGAAATAGAGTCCCGCCATTTACGCACTCTAGCAGTCCTATCTTATCCGCCGTTGCACCCGTAAAAGAGCCTTTCTTATGGCCAAAAAGCTCGGACTCTATAAGGTTTCCAGAAATTTCACAAAGATTTCTGGCGATAAATGGTTTTCTTCCCAATGTGTATTTATGAATAAGTTTGGCCAAATGAGTTTTCCCACAACCACTCTCTCCTGTTAGGAGAATGGGAAGCCCTGCTCTCTTGTGGCCCTGAATTTGGGTAGAAAAGCGTCTCCTAATGTCTCCCTCAAAATGAGGAAAGTTCTTATTCAAAAACTTGTCTAAATGGTCGTCTTCAAAAAAACTCTTTAAATCACCCCAGAAATCTGGTCCTTGAAAAACATGGGCCGCACCTAGCTCATAGAGCTTATGAACCTTTTCATTATGGTTTGTCACGATTGTGGCGCCACTTGCCTTTCTGTAGAGAAGATCATCATCCTCTAAAGAGATAAAGCTCCTTCTGTGTTCTAGGGGAACTTCTTCAAGAAGATTTAGGGATTTTGAAAATAGAATGATTCGTGTCTTTTCCATGGGAAAAATCTAATAAATGCTTTGAATAGAGTCATTTTGTTAGTGAAAACTTAGTGAAAGGCCAAAAAGTGTGAAAAATATTCATCAAAATTGTCAGGGGCATTCAAGAAGTCATAATCTGCGGCCTAAATATAATTGCTAAAAGGAAAATTATGAAATTTGCTATTATTGCTTTGTCATTACTCTCTATTACAACTTTTTCAGCAGACGTGGCCGAGCTTTCTCAAGAAGATTGCACAAGAAAATGTGAGCTTTATAGTTACAACTTTCAAGCGGATGCTTTTGGTCTGTGTCAGCAAATCGAAAAGTGTGACATCTTTAGTTGGGATAAAGAAGCTGAGGTTTGTGAAGTTGTAAAAAAAGGTGAGCTAGTAAGCTATCCTATCGCTTGTCGCGACATTCCAGCTTACTAACCTAGAAGCGACTCAAAATCGAGCATGGTGAGCTTGCCTGTAAAAAGGCTCTCATCATCATCGGGTAAGAGGTCTTTAAAGAGTTCTCTTTTCATGGCCTGAAGTTCAAGAACTTTCTCTTCGACCGTTCCTTTTATGATTGGCTTATAAACCGTCAACGTGTTTTGTTGGCCGATTCTGTGGGCACGGTCAATGGCCTGGCTTTCTACGGCCGGGTTCCACCAAGGGTCCATAATAAAGACGTAGCTCGCAGCTGTTAAGTTTAGACCAACACCACCGGCCTTTAGTGAAATCAAAAAGACGGGTGCTTTTCCTGCTTGGAAAAGCTCGACTTGGCTTTGGCGTTTCTTAACTGTTTGGGTGCCATCGATACGGGCCATCTTCCAATGGCGTTCGTGAATGATTTTTTGAATGATATCGAGGTAAGTCGTGAACTGGGAGAAGATGATCGCTTGATGACCTTCTTCTAGTATCTGTTCCAACGTTTCCATCAAGAACTGAACTTTGGTTGAATCAACCATAGAAGCTCTAAAGGTCATTTCACCTGTTCTTCTTTGCCATAAGCATTTTTGACGGAGTTCAAGAAGGCCTCTAAGGATTTCGCCATACTTCTTTTTAGAAGGAGCATTTTGAATCTTATTTTTAATTCTTACGAGAGATGCTTTGTAGTCCGCATCTTCGTGCTCCGTAAAATTAAGAACAACATTGTTTTCAATTTTTGGAGGAAGGTCTGTTAAAACCTGACCTTTCGTTCGACGAAGAATGAAAGGGGCAGCTGTTTTTCGTGCAAGCAGGCGGCTTTTCTTATTAGAAGAAGTTCTAATAAATTGAAGGTCACCCCATATCCCTGGAATTGAGAGATCAAGGATATTATAAAATTCGGCAAGGTCGTTTTCTACAGGAGTACCTGTTAAGCAAATACGATAGTTTGCTTTGATCTTCCTAGCAGCATAGGCACCCATGCTTCTGATATTTTTTAGATGCTGAACTTCATCAAGAATAACGATATCGAAGTTCTTATCAGCGAAGGTTTCGTCGATCTCCCTCTTCATTACCCCATAAGAGGTAAGAGTAATCTTCGTTCCTTCTTTAAATTCCCTTTCACCACCGTGATAAATCTGGACATCGATATTGGAGAATTTCTTGAATTCCGCTTCCCAGTTCATGAGAATCGTTACAGGACACACGATAAGTACGTGGTCGATTTTGTCATAAACAGAAGTTAAAAACGCTATTGTTTGGAGCGTTTTACCAAGACCCATATCATCTGCGAGACAGGCACCAAGCTTATTCTCAAAGAGAAAGCGCAGCCAGTTGTAACCATCTACCTGATAGGGGCGTAGAATATCTTTTAGGCTCTCTGGAACATCGTACTTAGGCATCTCTTCAAGAGTTGCAAGTGATTCACAAAGACGAATCTCATCTTCTGTAAGGGCACCATCAATTCCAAGCTTTCTAAGTTCAAAAAGTTCGAAAATTCTTGCTCTATTAAGGGAAGAACAAACTTATTTAATTCTTCAGTTGTCTCTTCTTCGCCTTCTTGGACTTCGCCGTCACTTTCATTTGTCTGATACTTGTTTTGAGCTTCGTATTTTGTGTATTTTTTTACAAAACGAAGGAGTTCTTTTTGCTCTTTAGTAAGAAGAACCAGACCATCTTTTGTTAAGGCCAGGCCATTATCAAGGTCGACATTTTCGACGATGGTCATATCTTCTTTATTAACAGAGAGCTCTAGATCAAACCAATTGGTAGCAGTTGATTTTCTTTCAAAACGAATCTTTGAGGACCATCTGCTGATTTCATTTTTATTGTAAAATATTTGAACGCCATGAATAGACGTTCTTGTATGGAATTCACTTAGTCCCTGAAACATCGTCGAAGCGGGTAGTGAATAAGTAAGTTCACGAGTCTCAAGGTCATATTTTGAAAAACGAAAGAACATATCGCCAAAACAGCTATTTAGAGTCAGAAAGAAGTCTCTTAGAAAAGCATTCCCAAAGCGTGACAGTGATTTCGATTTACCACTGTAGATGAGAGTGTCCTCTTGATTGACGGTGTACTCTATTAAGTTAGTCCAATAGTTTTTAGAACTTGAGGGGTGAAGAGATGCCTTATAAATCTCATTTTTCATGTGAAATGATTCAGCAAGATTTGTTACGAAGTCGTAAGCATCTCGCTTTGTTCTAAAGCTTGAAAGCTTTCCACCGTTAAAAGTAAAAGCTCTCAAAAAGTCAGGAGCATGAATAAGGTTTTCTTCATTATCAATAAACAAAAGGTTGATATCAATTTGAGAACCTTTCTTGGCCTTAGAGAGGTGAATACGGGCAGAGGCCTCAAAGGTTGGAATTTCTTCTAGTGGTATTTCATCTACAGTAACCTTCAGGTACTGGTCAGATACACCTTGGGTGATCTTGATAAGATCATTCACATCTAGGTGAGTTAGCTGAATACGAAGTTTTTGTACTAGGTTTTTCAACTCTGCTGGTAAGTGATAGCAAGTGCCGACATTCCAGTTGAAGAGATATAGGTTTTCAAGAAGTGATATTTCTCGCGCTAATGAACCATCTTCTTTTTCGTACTTAAATCTTAGAAGAGGAAGATTATCAGATTCACCTGTTGATTCATTAAAGTGATCTACAGAAGTAATTTGAATGATTAATTTTCCGGCCCACTGTTCAGGGATAGGAAAGTTTGTGATTTTCTTTGTATGAAGTAGGTACTGAAGACTTGAGTAGGCAGCATTTGATGGAGCTCGCTCCAATTGATGAGCACCATTTACAATGGTTCCGTATTCATAAGCACTAACAGCAAAAGTTGATTCAAGAGGAATTGGTGGATGAGACATATTCTCTGATGTCGCATCAAAATTTTTCTCGTGCATGAGGTGAATATGATAGGTGAGAAAAATGGCCGCAGCATGTGGGCAATGTCCGTCCGCACTCCACTTGTGACAATCACAGTTGGAAGAGACTGGTCCTTCTGGTGTGTCTTCAAGGCGTTTCTTAAAGACAACTTTAGTTTCATGGCTTCTATCTTCTCGAACAATACCGCTAACGATGAAGTACGTTTCAGGAGTTCCTTTTGAAAAGGATACCGAAACTTTTGAGAGTTGCAGGAGTCTTTGAGACTCCGTGAGCATAGTAGGATCAAAGTATTTACGGGCAACCGTATTCACTTCATCGGGTATTTTCCAAACAGTACCTATCGCCATAAATTGGTAGTTCCTAACGTCAGACTAAAAGTCCGATTATATACGAAAAATCCTTAAAAATCTTTTAAGGTTCTGTCTTTCTTTCATAAAAATAAAAAGGCCCGCAAAATTGCGGGCCTTGTCATCATTGATTTTATTGAGAATTTATTGCTCTCTGTCGCCACCGGGGATAGTTCCCTCTAAATAGGCCTTGAGAAGCTTCGCACGACTTGGATGACGAAGTTTTCTAAGGGCCTTGGCCTCGATTTGACGAATACGCTCACGAGTTACGAAGAAATCCTGACCAACTTCTTCGAGAGTATGATCAGATTTTTCGCCAATACCAAAACGCATTCTAAGAACTTTTTCTTCCCGTGGTGTCAATGTCGACAAAACGGCACGGGTTTGTTCAGAAAGAGTCACACTCATTACTGCGTCAGCAGGTGAGATGATCTTCTTATCTTCGATAAAATCTCCAAGAGAAGAGTCTTCTTCTTCACCAATTGGTGTTTCAAGAGAGATAGGCTCTTTAGAGATCTTTTGTACTTTCTTAACCTTCTCAACAGGTAATTCCATACGCTCAGCAATTTCTTCAGGAGTGGCCTCGCGACCTAATTCTTGAATAAGTTGTCTTTGTGTACGAACCATTTTGTTGATGGTCTCAATCATGTGAACTGGAATACGGATCGTTCTTGCTTGGTCAGCAATGGCCCTAGTAATGGCCTGACGAATCCACCAAGTTGCATATGTTGAAAATTTATAACCACGACGATACTCAAACTTATCAACGGCTTTCATTAAGCCGATGTTACCTTCTTGAATAAGGTCGAGGAATTGAAGACCACGGTTTGTGTATTTTTTCGCAATAGAAACAACAAGTCTTAGGTTGGCCTCAACAAGTCTTGCCTTGGCACGGTCAGCTTTTGCTTCACCATCGAGAATAATATTGTAAACACGCTCGATATCTTCAAACTCCATACCCGCATCAAGAGAAAGTCTACGAAGTTTTCTTAGAACATCTTCTTGGTTTCTGATGAGTTGTTCAATCTTCGCATCAGTTGTGAAGAGGTCTTTCGCGAGCTTTCTTTTGAAGTGATCGTCTTCCATTATTTGATCATAAAGGACCTTATAAGTTTCAGGACCTGTTACCTCAAGAAACTTAAAGATACGATCTTGTTGATCGTAGTGATCTTTAAATTGCATGTAGTATTTTTTAACCGGCTCAACAAAGCTGTTGATGATTTTACGATTAAAAGTAAGGTCGGTAAGAATAACACCGATGTCTTCCATGCGTTTCGTTTGATCTTTATCAAATTTCTTAAGTGTTCCGTCTTCGTTTTCAACTTCTTTTAAAAGAGCTCCAATGGACTCACAGGTCTCATAGATCGTCTTTTGGTATTTGTTGATATCACGATTTGAAGAATCATCATCAAGACCACGTACTAGTTCTTTAACGTACTCACTTTGGTTCTCTTGTGATTCAATTTTGTTCTTAAGCTCGACGACTTCGTTAAGGGCGTGTGAAGATTTAAGGCATGAAAGGATAATCTCTCTTTCACCTTCTTCAATTTCCTTAGCAATTTCGACCTCTCCTTCACGAGTAAGGAGTGCTACAGAACCCATACGCTTTAAATAAAGCTTAACAGGATCTGTTGAAGCAGAACGAAGTTCAGCTTTCTCTTCTTTTGAAAGAGTTTCTTCAATAATTTCAGTACCGTCTAAACGGATGCCATCATCATCCTCTTCGGTTTCCTGATTTTGAATGTCAATTCTCGCTTCCTGAATTGTATACATGATCTCGTCAATGTGAGCGGGATCTAGGATACTGTTGGGGATGGCATCATTGATTTCCTCTGGTGTGAGGTAGTTTTGATCTTTCCCCTTGATCAGTAGTTTTGAGAAATCTTTTGAATTAATAAAGGCGCCAACAATTGACATCGATTCTCCTAGTGTACGGCCTATATAGCTTGGACCTAATGGTCCTTTTTCCTAAAATTATTTTGCAGGCTTATTTCTTGTTGAACTTTTAAGTTCAGAAAGTTTTTTATCAACCTGCAAAAGCTGAGCGAGGATTTGCTTTTGGTCTTCATCTGTTTGGGCATTTCCATGAAGACTTTTTAAATGTTTCTTTTCCTCTTTAAGTTTCTCAACTTCTAAATTCTTTTTTATATCTATGATCATTTTGAGCGAAATTTTTTCATCAAGGTTTGCTTCTTGATAACGATAAAGTGCGCCCCCAACAACGGCCGTTAATTCAGCCGAGTAATGATCATCGCTCATGAGACTTTGAACTACCGATGCATACTCGGTTTCGTCAATTTCGTACATAAGTTCACGTAGCTTTAAAATATACCCTTTTACCTCATTATTCCCCACAAAATCAAGGAGTTCGGCTATTTCGTCCCTTAGCATAAGCTCTGGATGTTGGACTAGATTTTGCAGGAGGCGTGTTTCGACGGCCGTAAGTTGGCGGTCTATTTTTACTTTCTCTTCACTTATTTCATAAGACTCATTTTCATTTTCAATAATGGGTCTATTTTCTTGCGGGGGAAGGGCTCGACTCGTTGGTCTATTTTGGTTTTCTAAGTACTCCTCATAATTTTTCACAATAGAGGCAGAATCCGATTGAAGGCCAAGTCTTTTGGCGTAAAGAATGACTCTTTCTGAAGCAGAAAGTGAGTTTTTTAAGGGGCTTAGGATCTCAAAGATGCTCTTTAGGAGATCGAGTTTTCTCTCAGCAAGTTCAGGGACTTTTTCGGGTAAAGACCTTTCAATTTGAATATCCACAAAGGGTTTGGCCTCTTCTATTCTTTTTGCCAGGGCATCTCTGCCGCTAGCTGTTAAAAAATCATCAGGATCTTTGTGCTCCCCTAGGTCGAGAAACTGGGGAGTGACGCCCTTTTCCATTAGCTGAGCGTTAATTCTAATCGCTGCTCGCCAGCCGGCCTGGTCATTATCAAGGGAGAGGACAATATTCTTAGTTAAGGCCAAAAGTTTTACAACGGAACTCTCGCCAAGGGCCACGCCCATGATGGCAATTGAATTTTCAAATCCATTTTTGTAAAGGGCAATTTGGTCCATATTTCCTTCTACAAGAATCGCTTGATTGCGCTCTCTGATGACATTTTTTGCAAGGTGCAGGCCATAGAGGATGTTTTTCTTGTTAAAGAGGAAGGACTCCACTGAATTTAGATATTTAGGCTTCTGTTCGTCACTAATGGACCTTGAAGTAAAGCCTATGACTTGGCCAAATTGATCCCAGATGGGGAACATAATGCGGTCACGAAAGGTATCATAGTGGGACTTTTCGCCGTATGTGCTCTTTTTGATAAGTCCTAGTTCTTCTGCAACGGAGAGAGCGAAGCTCCGGTCTTTTTCATCCTTTATGGAGGATACGTAATCAAACAGGGCATAGTTTGGTGGTGCAAAGCCTAGTTGATAGGTCTTGGCCGTTTCTTGAGAGAGGCCTCTCTTTTCAAGGAAATCTACAAATGGTTGGTGCTGACCAGTTTCGGCAAGTTTTCGGTAAAGCTTCATGGTGTTGCCAAGAAGCTTCTTTCCCATTTCAATTTTCGGTGAAGTTTTCTTTTGTTGGTGATAATCGTCAAAGCTCCAACCTAACTTTTCACAAATATCACGAAGAGCTTCCATAAATTCGAGCTTGCGATAAAGCATGACGAACTTGATGGCATCGCCGCCCATATTGTCGACAAAACAAAACCACATTCCTCTTTGATCATTAATATTTAAAGAAGGACTGTTGTCATCGTGGAAGGGGCATACTGCAAGAGTCTGCGTGCCCTTACGAGTTGTGTGTACATAGCGCTCAATAACTTCCGATACAGGAAGGTCCTTAATTCGCGCAATGAGTTCGTCTATCGTCCCTGACATGGATACTTATTTCTCTTTTTTTGAAACGAGTTCAAAAGCGTTGATAGGTTGTTCTTTCTTCAAAAATATTTTTTCAAATTTTGTTTGAAAGCTTGCGAGGTAGTGGTCAGGGGCTTCTTTATATAAGTCTCTTGTCTTAAGCTTAATATCAAATAGCTCAAGGGCCTCTGGTTTATCCATGTGTTCTATCATCCACTCGGCATAGTGGGTGTGGTCTGTCTTCACGTAAAGTGTACCACCTGGACGTAAAACTTTATAGGCCGCTTGCAAAAAAGGCATCTGAAATAGTCTCTTTTTATGATGGCGTTTCTTAGGCCATGGATCAGGAAAGAAGTAGAAGATACGATCGGCTTCATTTTCTTCAAACATGAATTCAATTCTTTCTCCACGCGCTCGTAAATAACGAAAGCTCTTATAAGAAAATTTCGCCAACCTTTTTGCAAGGTTATAAGTGCGTTTGAAACGAAGGTCCATGCCAACGAAATTTACATCGGGATTATTCTCACAATAGTCGAGCATGAAGTGGCCATAGCCCGAGCCTATCTCAACACAGAGAGGAGCTTCTCTTTTGAATACTTCTTTGTTCCAATTTCCAAGGTGAGTTTCTGTTTCGCTATCACGCATAACGAACTCATCGAACTCAGTAAGTTTCTCATGGTAGGGATTACGATGGTGATACTGAAAGTCTTTTTGATAAAGACGATCATTCTCATTGGTCTTGCGTTTTTTGCCTTCAGTGAGCTGCTGAGCTTCGGTCAACTCAGGATCTAGAGGTAGGTCCATCTTTGGGCTTTCTTTGGGTTTTTCTTTGAGGTTATTTGGTGAATCTGTCATAGCCACGCAACTTATCAAAAACAGGAGGATTTTGGCCATAAGGGCTAAAATACCTACTCATTTCTGGAAAAGAGCTAATTACTGGTACGTAAATAACCGAAAACATTACTATGAAGGTCCTAATCGTATCGTTGTTATTTACACTCTCAGTTGCTGGACACGCAAAGTGGCTAAAAGATGGTTTTTCATTTGAACGAATTGGGCTAAAACTTAATTACCGTCTCCATCAATCAAAGAACTATTTGAGGTTTGAGTATCTCGGGAATCGCAATGGCTTCTTCATTGAGGGCTGTCATAAGCAGATCGCGACTTCTATTGATAAATTTCTAGGTAAGAAAATTCATCAATTCACTCAAGAAGGCCTGCGAGTTCCTGAAGGATCTCCTGTGGCCGCGGTACTTAAAATTAATGGTAAGGAAAAGTACATCTACTCTGATAGTAGGTTACAGCCTTCGCTCTCAGACATTCACACTCAGTTGCACTCCTTTATGAAATTAGCGGAGGGCCTATGCAAAAAATAAGCTTCCTCTTCTTATTTTCAATACTTTTTTCTTCGTCTTCTCTCCTTGCCCTTGAGGCCATTGTTCCAGAGCATGCGGAGGCAGTTAATGAAATTGGATGCCTGATTGAAAACATTACTACCCCTGGAGGTTGTGGTGAGAGTGGAGAGGCTTGTGGAGAATCGACTGATAGTTTTTCTTTTTATGAGGATTTTCCTTATTCGAAATGTGTGAAGGAAATTTGTAAGGACTATCCGGCCTCTGTTGGCCAAGTTCTAGAAGAAAGAGACAAGGCAGCAGGGCAGTTGAAAAATGCTACAGAAGCTCGCTTTGGACCCTTGGTAACAAACTTATTTAATACCCTTCAGGAAAATGGAAGGCTAGGCCAAGAGTATTTATCAAGTGATCCGGCCTTTGCTCAAAAGTTGGAAATTAGAAGTACAGTGATTAGTCTTCAAACAGATTTTGCATATGCCCTTTCAGAAGAGAGTGGTCCAAGTGGTGGATTGCCTTCAAAACGTAAAATGAGGCAGGCGATTCGTGCTCAATACCCAGGGTGGAGTGATCAGTTGATTAACAGTAATTATGATCTTGTAAAACTCATGCGCGAAAAATTAATGGGATTAGAAATCATTCAGAGTGTTAGAAGAGAGGCCACGAGTGAAGACTCTAGAAGACAGCTCCTTGGCCGACTAGAGGCAAGTATTCGAGAACTTCCTCCTGAGAGTCTTCCTAAAATGGAGTTCTTAACAACACTCTATGACCTGCAATCGGTTCACCAAATTTCAGACGGTATTCCAAACGCCTTCTTAGAGAAGTTAGAACAACTAACTGTTGGAGTGATCTACGAAAGTATCCTTAATAAGGATCCACAAGCAATAGCTATTCAAAATGAAATCTATCGAAATGCTGGTAATAACAAGATGACGCCTTCTATTTATCCAGAGTTTATAAGTGGCATGGATCGGCCTCAATTTGTCTCAACATGCCTTCATGCTCTTAGTGAGCAAACTGCAACATTGCCAACAAGAAAAGAGAGAAGTGATCTTCAAGCGCAAGTTCAAAGTACCAAAACACAAATTATTAATAGTATGCGTGGGCATCTTTCTCGGCGAACTGGTTCAGCTCTAGGTCCACGCCTCAATCAGATGGAGGTTTCACTACCTCCTGCTAGGGAAGACTTTCTCGATCGAATGCAGGCCCTTCTAAGTGAAAAAACCGGCTTAATGAATTATTTTAAAGAAGGTGAAGCGGCCAGCTCCTCTGTCGGTTTTTCTGGTTTAGGTGGAATAAACTTGGCCAATCAATTCTGTCGTCTTCCTTTAGAGCTTGATGCCAATGCAAATGCTCTGACAACTAAAATGGCCGGAGGTCATAATCATAATCATGATCGCGTCACAATGGGCGCCTTAATCGTAAAAGATTTTAAAAATGTAGGAGAACATATTTTTGCTCATGAGGTTGGTCATGTTGTCTCAACCTTTATTAGAGAGACGGGTTCTCGAGATTCCAAAAGTGCATATGAAAAGATGAGGTCTTGTTTGAATCGTAATCAAACGGGGGGCGGAATCGGTCACCTCTTCTCTTACCTCGCTGGAGACGCTCTCGCTCAAGGATCTAAACAAGAAGAAGACTTCGCTGATCTCTTCGCCTATGTTGCTCTTCCTCAAGGTAGAAATAGAAGTTGTAATGCCTTCTTTGAAGGGGGCGCATTCTTTAGTGGTGTAAATACTGTTCGTTCAGAAGAAGGAGCGCCTCATTCTGCCGATCTTTATCGCTTGTTTCACGGAGAAGCCGTCGCCGGAAGAGAGTTGCCTCAAATCTGTAGAGAAGAGATGCGCCAGCATGGCCAAGAAATTTCCTTAAGAAATTGTTGGGTCGATGGCGAAGAAGAGCGAGCTAGACGCGAAAACTCGAGCAGCTCTAATTAAAGAATTCTTTAATTGCCCCAGACACTTCTAGAACATCCTCTTCTGTTAAAAATGGATTCATCGGTAAGCAAAGTGTGTGGCCGGCAAAACCTCGTGCCGATTCATCTTCGCCCTCAAATTCAACTAGAGAAGCTTCTTGAGAGAGAGTTTTTTCGTAAAAAGGCGTGCAGCCAATTTCTTTAGACCTAAGATAGGCCATGAGCTTTTCACGTACTTCAACAGACTCTACTTGAACAGGGTAGAGGTGCCAGCTTGAAAGACAAATGAAATGCTCTGGGAGAACTTTTATGGGCAACCCTTGGAGAGCATTAAAATATCTTTGAGCGACCATCTTTCTTTGATTATTAAACTTTTGTGCTTCAGGAAGTTTGGCATGCAAGACAGCTGCTTGCATGTGATCACAGCGTGAGTTTCTTCCCATTACCATATCGTCACCTCGACCATGGTTTCTTTCAGCAAGAATCTTTTTAGCAAGGTCATCGTCATTGGTTAAAATACAACCAGCATCGCCAAAGGCGCTTAGATTTTTGGTGGGGTAGAAAGAAAAGGTAACGAGGTTTGGAGAGTCTCCAACAGGAGAGTTCTCACCATAGTATGTTCCTTGCGCCTGGGCCGCATCTTCGACAATGGCGATATTATTTGTCTGGCAAAAAGAGTTTATTTCTTTCATGGGGCAGGGAAGCCCGTAGATATGGACTGGCATTACTGCTTTTAGATTATGTTTTGCATGAACTCTTTCTAAAGATTTTGGGCAAAAAAGTCCGGCAATAGGATCAACGTCAATCCAAACAGGAGTGGCACCAACATTTAAGACGGCCTCCGCGGTGGCGTAAAAGGTAATCCCTGGAACTCCGACCTTATCACCAGGACCAACTCCGTAAACCTTAAGAGCGATCTCTAAAGCGTCCGTACCGTTGGCCACAAGAAGACAGTGCTTTGCTTTTTGATTGGCAGCAAATTCTTTTTCAAAGGCTTGGTTAAACTCACCTTCAACAAAGGCACTATTATCAATAATAGAGTTGATACGATCTTTAATTGTAGTGATGATTTCATCGTGGTGAAGGTCATTAAAGTTATAAAATGAAACGGCCATCAGAGAATCCTGTTTGTAGTGAATACAAAGCATAATAGCGAATTCTGTGAATTGTTGCACTAAAGATTTTCCCCCTCTTGTACAAGTAGAGGGGGATTTAAAAATTATTGAGTTTTATTTATTGGGTTTTTCGTTGATCATTTTTTCAAGAACCATCGCCGCTTTCTTTTGAAGCTGTGGGTCTTTTTTAAGTTTTTCTTGAATTTTTTGACGCAAAATTTCAACCTCGGCCTTTTGCTGGGATTTATTTGCGTCGGCCTTAACCTCTTTTAGTTTAGAAGGTTTCGATGCCGGGGCCTTTTTGGGAGTCTTTTCACCAAAAAGGTCCTTAAACTTATCTAGAGCACCCATAATTAGGCAGCTGTCTCTGGTGTTCTTCTGGTATCTGAAACGCGTGCCATATGATCTTCGATCACATCGTAGAGCTCAAGCTTTGTGTTGTAAGGGTCCATACCTTCTGGAAGCTGTGAGTAAACGACATCGCCTTTAATTTCTGTGAAGATGTACCAAGTTGTTCCAAGTTTTTGAAAAAGTACTT
>JAFMBV010000102.1 GCA_017858255.1 Bacteriovoracaceae bacterium | reverse complement strand
CTCTTTCGACTTTATCCTTTCGAATAATAATTTTTACTTTATCGATGATGCACTTATCACCCTTATCGAGAATGTACATGCGACCATGACCACACTTTTGTGAGCCCACTTTTAGAGAATTCTCTGGTCCTAGATTTGTAAGAGTTAGAACATCATTCTGTAGGCGAAATCGCCCTTGAAGCGGTGCAAGACCAAAGTCTTGAATGCGAATATCACAAGTTGAGTCAGAGCCAAGGCTCATCTCTTGCTTAATATTGATGCGATTTGGATCCTTTTTGGGAATCCTTACATCTAAAACGTAAACTTCAACAGTTTCTTTGGCCAAAGACCGTGCCTCTCTATTACGATTGCGTCAAAAACAAGAATTTTAATAATGATTAACTTACCCAACCCATTTTCTCTAAAAATACTGCTAAACGCAATGATTTAAAGACCTTTGCCCTCTAAACAGGGTGAAAACGTCGGGTAAAGGTAATTCCATCACCTAGTGGACAATATTTTGAAAGGGCCTATGCTAATATCATATTAATTTTCATGGCCAGGCCCAGCAAAACAAGAGGGTTTAGCCTATCTCAATCATGCTCAGGATGAGTTTTGAAGTTCAAGGAAGGACTAACGATGGATCGATTAAAACTTTACATAAGAATCTCTCTTCTCTTAATTGGCGTCGCCTTGGTCGCAGAGGCCCAAGCCTATCAGATTATCGATCGCTTTCAGCTTCTTGAAGATAAGTTTCGTACCCAAGAAATGCTGCGTCCTTTAGAACATGATTTTATCTTTGATATTACCGCCCTCGCCAACACTGATCTTCTTGATTTTGTCGATGAAGCAGATCAAGTGTCAAAAGGGGAGTCCTCAACCCAACTAAGCCGTGCTCAAGACTTTCTAAGAAAGTATGACAAGACAGAGCAAAACCTAAGAGTGGGACTTAATTTAGGCATACCGCTCTTTTCTTTTACTGCGTGGGGAGTGAAGTTTAAGCCTAGCATTCGCGCCCAAGGTAACCTTGGTTTTTTGATGGGGATTCGCTCAACGACAATAACTGTAAATGATGCTATCTCTTATCTTGGTAATGACGTTCCAGCAGAAGTTAAAACTGCGCTTCAGTCATGTAATTTCTCGACTCCGGGACTTGCCGCAAATGGGGATATTGTTCAGTATGCAATCACGAACTGTTTAAGTCCTGCACAAGATGTATTAGCAACTCCTTATCTCGGTAAGTACTTTTTTCCAGATACCAATACAAATGTTCCCGATATCTATAACTATATAAAGGGTGAGGCTCGCGTTGGCCTTAACTTTGACTATATATGGGATGAGCATTTCTTCGGTGCCTTTTCTCTCTATGGTCTCGGGCGTGCAGATTACTCTCTTAGAGTTTCGGCCCAAACCCTAGCTAATAATTCAGATGCTCTTGAGCTTCCTGATGATCTAAATACAACGGTCAATATGGCCATGGATTATCGCTTAGGTTATCGCAATGGCAATCTCACGGGCTTTGTTGCCTTTGAAGATGTTAAGTTGGCACGAATGTCTGATGAAGAGGAAACTGCTGGACAACTTTTCTATGGTGAGGACATGTTGATTCGTCTTCACGGAGAGTATCTCTATAAACTATCTTTCTTTTCTGTTAAGGCCTTTGGTGGCGTTCATAAGAGATCAAGTTATGGTTTAGGGGATGGTTATTACCTTGGTGGCGATTTCGGTGCTCATGTTTGGGAGGATCGTGTAGGTCTTCGTATGCGCGGTATGATTGATTCAGAACACTTAACCATTTCGCCTATGATTAAGCTGTGGCTGGTTCATTTGGAATATATGCTTAAACAGCCTATAAAGTCCGAAGTTGACGGAGTAAAGCCTTCTACTATACATTCCCTCAACTTAAGAATATCGATTTAATCTAACAAAAGGGAAGCTGTGAGTAACTTTTCAAGCTTTGGATTTATTACCGAGATTGAAAATTTTCTAAAAGAGGCCTCCCTTAAAACGCCTACAGAAGTTCAATCTAAAAGCATTACTCCTCTTATAAACGGGGAGTCTTTATCTGTGCTGGCACAAACGGGATCTGGAAAGACTCTCGCTTATGCTCTTCCTCTTTTTCATCGCTTGAAATTGACTGACGAAGAGATTGATATGGATGAGCAGTTTGGTGCTCCTCGTGCCATCATTGTGACGCCTACTCGTGAATTAAATCAGCAAGTTTTTAAAATTTTGAAGAGTATTGCTCATCATGCCAAGCTTAGGGTGAGAACTCTTGTTGGTGGCGACAAGGGCAAGCGTTCGCGCCAGATGAATGATGCGGCTTTTGATATTCTAGTGACATCACCAGGCCGTCTTCTTAGTGCTCTTGAGAGAAAAGAAGTTTCACCCAAGCTTTTAGAGTTAATGGTATTTGACGAAGCTGATCAACTCTTAGATATGGGTTTTTCAAAAGAAGTGAAAAGTATTCAAGAGCAAATCTTAACTATTAATAATTCCCCCATTCCTCAGGTCGCCCTTTTCTCGGCGACATGGCCGGCCCAGTATCAAAACTTTGTGAGTGAAGTCTTTGCCAATAATAAGTTTAAAGAAGTCATCTGCCAGGGTGGAGTTCAGTTAAAGAGAAATATTGAAACTTTTAATATCTATCTTGGCGTAAAAGAAAAACATCCCCTACTGGAAGAGTTTTTAAAAATTCAGGCCAAAGGCACAGGGGTTATTTTTGTTAATCGCAAAGAAGACGCCGTCACCGTAGCTAGCTTTGTTAAAGAAACTTTTAAGAAGAAGAAAGTTTTTGAGCTCCATGGTGATCAGAAGCCAAATGAAAGAAAAGAGGCCATGAGTAACTTCCGTGAAGATGGAGGAATTCTTGTTGCGACGGATATCGCGGCCAGAGGCATCGATATTACCGACCTTTCTTGGGTCTTAAATTATGATCTTCCTTTTGAAGCTGTCTACTATGTTCACCGTTGTGGTCGAACGGGTAGAGCGGGTAGACAAGGAAAGGTATACAACTTTGTGACTTCAGCAGATCTAAACCTAATGGGTCGGATTAATGAGGCCATTTTAAGTCAAAGCTCTTTGGCCCTTAAAACGCTAGAGCCACCTAAAGGCTCTAGACCGATACAGTCTAAGGCCGGTGGTAAGAAGACCAAGAAGAAGGTCCATACTCCTACTAAAAAGAAGCACACCAAAAAGAGTGCTGTTCGTCGTAAAACCCCTCGCTACAAAAAGAAATAGCACTAGGGTATAATAATCTCTATGAAGCCTATCATCTTAATATTTATTCTTTCTGCTACTTTTTTGAGTGGCTGCAGTTGCTCTAAAAAAGAGGAGACCTGGGGACAGTTCGAGATTATGAAGATGGCCCTAAGTAAGGAGCCCTCCATTGAGCTAGTTTTTGTTCCAGACACTCCCGATGGAAGAGAGAGAAGAGTTCTTTGTGGTCAATATGGTCAGGATGGTTGTGTTGAGGGTAGTGGAAAAAGAGTTAAAGTTCGCATGGTTGAAGTATTAGTTATTCAGTTCGAAAAACAAAAGCAGGCCTGCCTGGCGGCCCTCGCTATTAATCAATGGTATGCACGCAATTGGCTATTTGATGATGTGACTAACGAGCCTGTCTTAATTGATTTCGTAAAAAATGTTTTTTCCGCTAAGAAACCTGAGTCAGCGGAAGAGTGTGACTTCTAAGGATTAGAAGGTTTAAAGAGGACGGGGCTTTCCAAAAATTTTCTCTCAAATAATGTCAGTTTTTCATTCCACTTTTTCTTGAGCTCTGGTGACTCTTGGAGTTCTTCCTCTAAAGTTTGCCTGAAGAGTGTTACCCAGCGAGAAACTTCACCTTTTCTCACCTTAAGCAAGGCATGAATACCTATCAAGTCAAAGGGGGCTTCATTCTTGGGTAGAGGCCTTCCTGAGAGTTGACTGTGCCAAAATGTATTAATGCGAGGGAGGTGATCAGAGAATGCCTCAATAGGCGGTCTAAGGGGATGTCCTTGATGACCAGCTTCGAGCACTGCAATTTTTCGAAAGTGATAACCAATTAAGATATCAGTGGTTGCTTTTTTATAAAAGGCAACAACCACTGATTCTATTTGATTTTCCATTTGTACTTTTAGATTCGTCCGTACTCTTGAGCTGTTCTTCCAAGAGATTTAGAAACTTTCTTATAAAGTTTTCCTTTCTCTTCACTCTCTGAGTCTTCTTTACATGTAATACACATGTCTGCGACTGGACGAGCTCTTAGACGGTCAAAAGGGATACTGCCATCGCATTCTCTGCAAAGGCCATACTCACCAATTTCAATGTCATGAAGTGTCTTTGTGATTTTTTTAACGAGAAAACCTTGGCGTGAAAGAAGACGTGCTTCTTGTTCCTTTTCCCGATTACTGTTAGCAGCGTCTACCTGCTCTTTTTGCTCATTAGGATCTAGAACATATTGTGTTTGATCTGAGATCTTGTTGAGAATGTCTTCCTTTTGCCCTAATAGGCGGTCTTTTAATTCTTTTAGTTCTTTGTCCTTAAGGTGGCTGTTGCGTCTCTGCATTTTTCCCATGGATTCTACTCCTGTCATGTGTGTCTTTTGTTCTCCTCTTCAACTTCCTTGAACACTTCCTGTGTTTCTAACTGTCAAAAATTCGAACTCGCCTGTTGTTGTAGTGTAAGAAAGTCCTATATTTGAGAGCATTCGTAAATAGATCTGTTCTAACAAAAGGTGACAGGAGAATGACCCGATGCCTCAGAAAACCATATAGAATCAATATTTTAAGGCAACTTTAGAGGGTTTCAAGGTCTTTTGGGAATGGTGCTTCGCAGAAGGGACAGAACAACCAAAATTGAATATCTAGTTGTTTTTGGCAGCCATTGCAGCTGTAAGTCTTCTCTAAGTCAATGTGGACATCTTCTCCACCGACGAAAATGTCCTTTCTCATTGCAGCAATTGTTATTGGGTGGGCCTTAAAGTTTCCTGGTATTAAAGGGTCGGGTTTAAACATACCTGGGGAGATTAATTTATCAGGACGAATACCAACCTGAACTTCTTCGCTTGCTTCGTTGTTAAAATGGGCATGACCCGCAGCATTTGTGGCCTGCATAAGTTTTCTATAGAAGTCTTCGGTATCAGGTTTTTTTCGATTCATAAGCGTCCTTCCCAACGTCTGCTTAAGTATTCAATTAATTCTTTACTATTTTTTCTGTGTTCATTAAAAAGCGCAAGCATACCAGGCTTCACTTTGAGGACATCCTCTTTAAGAATAATACTTTGATGCCCAAGTGCTTCGATTGTTCTCAAAGTCCATTCGACAACCTCTGGCTCCTTGCTTGTAAGGGGCTTTTTTAAAGCCTTGATAAAGTTAAAGGGAACTCTTTCGCCTAGTCTCTCGCACTCCTCTAAGACTATTTTGTGAGCCGCTGATAAGGTGTAAACGATGAGATCTTTTTCTTGGCGGTTTGTTAATGTCCAAACAATGGGATCCACAAAACTTAGGTCTCCCTTTTTACAATGATCGAGAATACAGAGAAGAGGGAGAAAATCACCTTCATGAGATTGTTGTTCATTCAAATCGTGCCAATGCTGACAACAGTACTCAAGGGTATTTTGATCAAGACGATATTGTGGCCTCTCTCCCTTTTTTAATTTTTCAAGGGTTTCAGCGTATGTTTTTTTAAGAAAGAGGGCACCATTTTCTTTGTCCATGGCATCACTATAGCATAGGGAACCTTATGCGAAAGCACTCAGGAGTTTAAGAAACCTTTTTTGTAGAACTATTTTCGACTTGAGGAGAGGATTTGTGAAAAACTTTCTTTGCGGCCTCTAGCGCCATGTTGTAATTCCCACTTGTATACTCCTTTTCCATATCTCTTAGGATACTATGAATATTTGCTGGAGAGCCTCCAGATTCAAAAAGATAAAGAGCGAGTTCATGAGCAAGGTTAAAAATAGAGCTTAGAGGGGAGAGTCTCTTGTAATCTAGCCCTTGGGGAAAGCCTGATCCATCATAGCGTTCATGGTGATGCTCAATAATAGAAAATACCTCTTGAGGTATACCTTCTATTTCTTCTATAAGTTTTCGGGCCTTCATAGGATGATCTAAATATTCTTCTTGCTCTTTATAGCCAAGGGTTTTGAATTTATATTCATGAGCAGTTTGAATTTTTGCTGTTTCTGAATTCTCAATGGTGACATCGTGAAAGAATGCCGCAACAGTTAATGTCATTGTGTTTTCATCACTAAGGTATTCACTTTCTTTTAGAATTGCACAGGCCAAGTAAGAGAGCAGGAAGCTGTGTTCACTTGCGTAGTTTTCACCTTTGATAGATTTTTTAAGGATATCGTAGATTTCTCTATTCTTTTGAACCAGAGACATCGTGGAGTTGACGGCGATTGTCGTCATTTCTACGGCCTCTGAATTTAAACCAATTTTTTGAACTATTTCTGATACCGTTTCTTGTAATTGAATTGAAAAGACCATATTTAAGCTGTCATTTTGAACCAATTCAAGGCCGTGTTCTTGAGAGTTTAGAGGCCTAAGACTCTCTACAAGTTTTTTGGTAATTAAACTGAAGTCTCTTTCACGTACATAGAGATGTTTGATATTTCTTTTGTCATATTTCTTTAAGTCCATAAAATCAACGTTATCGTAGCGATTAAAGACTTTGACGTACTTATCGTTATTGAGACACAGGTAAACGTCGCAAAAAACTTCTTTTGTAGAGTAAAAGAAGTTTAAATTCACCCGACAATATTTTTTTTCAGCTTTGCCCCTCGTTCCGAGGTCCACCATTTTTTTGACCTTATTCCAAAGCATTTCTGTGTCATCATAGTAATGAAAATAATCGAGTAGTGTTTGTGATTTAAAAGTGTTTTTTGCCGTTTGAATATCTTCTTCGTTGGCAGTGATGATACAGGGGAGCGCTTTATCTCGTTTTATAATGCTATTGATAATATCCTTTGAGTTTTGCAGATTGAAATCAACTAAGACTAGACCAATCTCATGATCTTTAACTGTAAGCAATTTTAAGGCCTCTGCAGTACTGTTAACTTGAAGCAGATCATTATCAATAAACGCCTTTATGACTGTCGAGAAATAGTCAGATAGGGTTTCATCACTATAAATAAGAAGTATTTTGCTCAAGCGTTCCTCGTCTTTGTCTTTTTCGGCATTGCTAATTATATTATCGGCTTAATGTTGGGAGATTTTAATGATTTATTCATGATGTTTGTTAGAATATCCGAGAAGCATTAAAACAACTTATTAAGTGTTAATTATGGTTAAAATACGAGAATTGTCAGATAAGCAATTGATCAGTCAGCTTGAAAAGTATGAAAAAATATACAATCAACTGACAAGTGAGCGCGACAAAAGAGCGGATAGTCGCGGTGATAAGTTTGACCTGATGACAGCGAAGGAAAAAGAGCAGAAGGCCCTAAATACTCCTTCAGAGAGTTCTTCAGAAAATAGTAACTCCGATAAGACCCAAGCCTTTCAATTGAAATTTGATGATGCTGAAATTGATCAGATGGAAAAAATTGAAGAGGAGAGGTCTAGTGCCAACTCTACTCAGACTGAAGAGGTTAGGGTGACACAGCTACTAAAATTAAGTCAAGATCAGCTTGATGAATTAAGAAAGCCTAGTGTTAAGAAAGTTGTAAAAAAGAAGAAAGTTTTAAAAAAGAAAAGTAATTAAGTCTTCTTCAGTATTTTTTTCTTCTTCTTCTTCATTTTCGTTAACATTTTGATTTCTCTCGGTTCCTGATCATCATAAATTCCAGTAATTTCTTTGAGACCATGATGGATACCAGTGACAAGTTGTTCTTTGGTAATCTTTTTATTTTGAAGAAGGGTAATGCTCTTATTGTGTGAATACTTTCTTTCTGATCGACGTAATCTTTGACAAGTGGTCAAGGGCATTTTTGATGAGGCGAAGCGAATATAACATTCTCCAATTTGAATAACATCATCAAGAAATATTTGAATTCTCTTTATCGGTGTGCTTTTTATAAAAGTACCATTCTTAGAATTGAGATCAACTGCCCACCATTTGTTTTGTTTAAACTCAAGCATGCAGTGATTTTTTGAGGATCCATTATCCTGAATGACAATATCGCAGGACTCTGCATCTCTTCCGATAGTAGCTTCAGATTTATTTACTTTGTAATAAGTAGATTTACTCTTTTCTACTATTTCAAAAATAACTTCCACTTACTCCTCCAAAAGTGGGCTAGAGAGTATTTCTCTTGCCTCATGTAGGGAGTCATAGTTTTTATTAATAAGAGTTTTTAAAATTTTTGGTGCACTAAAACGATCCCCCCACTTTTCTTGTAAGGTGCTTAACTTATCGAGAAGAGCTTGATTACCCTCTCGATGGCAAGCTGATACTACGCCTCCTGTATGAGAGGGAAAGCCCCAGCCCATAATAGAAGCGACATCACCCTCATGTGCAGTATTGAGAATTCCTTCTTCATAACATTTCATCGTCTCTATAATTTGAATATAAAAGAGTCTGTCTTTTAAACATTCAAATGTCCCAACATCAGAAGGGTTATTAATGGTCACCTCTGCTTCTTGATAAGTTTGGCGAGAGATTCGTTTAGGACCTTCTGTTGGGTAGTCGTAAAATCCTTTTCTATTTTTTTTACCTAGTCTTTCAAATTTAGTAATAAAACGTGTGACTACCTCTTGAGTTTTCTTTTCAGAGAGATCGGAAAAAGCATCTACTTTCTCTAAACGGGCTTTTTCTTCCAAAAGATTCTTGATGAGGTTAAGGGATACTTCGTCTCCAACCTCTAAAGGTCCCATGGGGAAACCAAGTGAGCGTCCAGCGTTTTCAATAAGTGCAGGGCTACAGCCTTCTGTTAAGGCTAAAATGGCCTCTGTGATATATTTCATGAAAACACGAGTAGTAAAGAAACCTAGACCATCTCGAACTATAATAGGCACCTTTCCTAGATCTTTTATAAACTTTAAAGATCTAATAAGTGTTTTCTGATTAGTTTTCTTGGCCTTTATAATTTCTACTAGGGACATTCTAGGAACTGGAGAGAAGAAGTGTAATCCTATCACTCTTTCCGGGTTTTTCATGCCCTCAGTTGTAATAGAGAGAGGAAGAGAGGAGGTGTTTGTGGCCAAAATTGTGTCGGGCGCGATGACTTCTTCAAGCTCCTTAAATAGAGATTTTTTAAGGGCCAAATTTTCTGGAGCTGCCTCAATGATGAGGTCACAACCAAGAAAATCCTCAAACTTATCTACCGACTTTATCTTTTCAATAATGTCTTTCTTGGCGCTGGGCTCAATTCTCTGGCGCGATATATCTTTATCAAGACTTTTTGAAATAGTGTTGCGACCCATTTCAGCCGTTGTTAAGTCTTGATCTTTAAGTAAAACATCTATGCCTAACTGTGCTGCAATTTGAGCAATGCCTCGTCCCATGATCCCAGCGCCGATGATACCGATTGTCTTGATGGATTGGGCTTGATCTGTAAGTTTGTCACCTTTCTTTTTACATTTTTGAACACCATAAAAGAGAGTTTGCATCATCGCCTGTGAACTTTTCTCCTGGAATAGTTCAGCAAAGTAATTAGCCTCTATTTGGCAAGCCTGTTCAATAGGGACAAGTGAGCCTTCATAAACAGATGAGAGAATTTTTTGTGGACCAGTTCCGAAACTTAAATAATCACGATCGACCATGGCGGAGGCAATAGAGAAAAACTGGTAACCTTTAGGACTATTTGGTGCGTGTGGGTCAAGCATTAGGAGGCTTTTGTCCCATTTTTGCCTGACCTCAGGATTTTGTTCTATAAACGCCTTTGCCTTTTCTAGAAGCTCTTCCTTATTATCTGCAAGGGCATCAATAATACCAATTTCTTTCGCTTTTAATGGGCTTATGTGATTACCATTTAAAAGAAGAGGCAGAGATTTTTCTATACCTATTAAACGAATAAGTCTTTGGGTACCACCACCACCTGGCATAAGACCTATTTTAACTTCTGGCAGTCCAAGCCTAATCGATTTATGGTTTACGGCAATTCTGTGATGGCAAGATAATGCCAACTCTAGGCCACCACCGAGAGCACTGCCATTGATGGCGGCAACGACGGGCTTTCCCCAAGTTTCAAGTTTTCTTAAGACTTTCTGGAGTTTTCTGGAGAGTTGATATATTTCAGATGGGGAACTTTTACTCTTGAACATTTCCAGGTCTGCCCCAAGCAAGAACTCTTTGCGAGAAGAAGTGATGATAACGCCAAGTGTTCCCTCATCACGGGTAATTTCTTCTACGAGTGTCTCAAAGTGAGTAAGAAAGGATTCATCTATTAAGTTTGCCGATGCATCCTTAGAATCAACAGAAAGTGTCAGAATATTATTTTCAGTCTTTTGTATATTGATCATAGATAAAAATTCCCTTTAAGTCGTCACTCTTTCAATAATTGTGGCAATACCCATTCCGCCACCAATACAAAGAGTAATCAAGGCCAAGCGTTTGTCACGTCTTTCAAGTTCGTCTAGTGCTGTGCCTAAAAGCATTGCTCCCGTGGCGCCTAAAGGGTGTCCTAAGGCAATCGCACCACCGTTGACATTAACTTTGTCTTCAGGAATTTGTAATTCATCCATAAACTTTAAAACGACGGAGGCAAAGGCTTCGTTGATTTCAAAAAGATCTATGTCTTCAATAGAGAGATCCGCTCTTTCAAGAACTTTTCTTGTTGCGGGAGCGGGGCCTGTTAACATGATCGTTGGCTCTGTAGAGACATTTGCCCAGGCTCGAATCTTTGCTCTCGGTTTGAGTCCATATTTTTTTGCAACTTCTTGATTACCTAAAAGAACGGCACTAGAACCATCAACTAGTGAAGAGCTATTTCCCGGATGATGAAAATGCTCAATCATCTCAAGCTGTGGATATTTACTAATTGCTCTTTGGTTAAAGCCAAACTCCTGGCCAAAACGAGCAAAGCTAGGTTTTAACTTTGCCAAGCTTTCCATATTGGTACTGGAGCGAACCATTTCATCATATGCAAGGTAGGATTGATCTAAAGAACTCTTTACGGGAACAATAGATTTTTTAAAGAAACCTCCATCTTGTGCAGCCGCAGCTTTTTGATGGGAGCGGACTGCCCACTGGTCGAGGTCTCTTCTCCCATAGCGATTAAGATTAGCAATGAGATCAGCACTCACTCCTTGAGGGATATAGTTGCTGAGGTGGGCGGTTGTTGGATCCATCATGAGCGCCCCACCGTCACTTCCCATGGCGGTTCGACTCATACTCTCAACACCACCAGCAATGATAAGGTCATCTTGAGCACATTTTATACGTGCAGCTGCGATGTTGATCGCCTCTAGCCCACTGGCACAAAAGCGATTGACGGTAACACCAGAGACCGAGTGTGAAAATTCAGCCTCAAGGGCAGCGGCCTTTGCTATGCAACCACCTTGTTCACCTATTTGAGTAACACAGCCAAAAATAATATCCTCAATCGCAGAACTAGGAAGGTTTTGGCGTTTAATAATTTCTTTGAGTACATGCGCGCCAAGCTGAACAGGTCGAATTATATGATGGTGACCTTCCGGCTTGCCTTTTCCCCGCGGGGTCCTCACTGCATCAAAAATGAAAATGTCTTCCATAGCTCACTCTTGGATTTTAAAGTAATTTGATCTTACTATTTTACTCGATAATGACGTGGCTTGAAACACTTGTACGGAATAAAAATGAATAGATTAGATTGTATTTAAAAGATAGGAGAGAATATTCTTTTCTGGAGTTTCACAACTCTTAATGTTTACCCTAAGTGCACGATTCATACGAGTTTGAAATTCATTGTAAAACTGACTGTTCCAGTTGGGAGCTTTCTCATGGTTAATGATGGCCTTAAGTATAGTGATCTCTTCTTTGCATTTGCGATACGCCTTATAATTCATATCAAAGTGTGTTGCATAGTATGGCAAGATGATCTTGTCCCATAGTTCAATGATTTGTTCTGGAGCTACACCTGGTGGAATTTCAGCCATTAATTGGCTGACTTTCTTCATATTCTTAGCGTTCATCAGTTCTCGGGTCCAATCTTTAAGAGCAATCCAGTAGGGTGCCCTTTCTACTTCAACAAAACTCTTTCCAAATTTAGTGAGAAATTTATTTTTTATCTCTGTAGATTCGCTTTTTAAAATAGCGTCCGTGATGAGAGCTATTTTTAAGTAAGAGGGAAGACCCTCATGTTCTCGAATCCACTTTATGGTCTTATTATCAAGCTTATTAACAATCATAAAAACCTTAAGAGATGGATAGTTTAGTCGAGTGGTGTTTAGGCCCATCTTCGTTAGAAATGAATCCCACCAAGAGCTTTTTGAAAGAACTAAACTCATAATTGTTTGAGAGTTATTGGTAGCTAGATTATTAAGGGGAAAAAGAATTTGGTCGGGTGACTTCATATGAAGTTTCTTGAGAGATTCTTTCATTTGCATGCGATAGGCTTTATAGGCTTTGCTTCCGCCAAGAACATTTTTAAGTTCCTTTTTTATCCTAAAAGAATTGTAAATAAGTGGAGCTCCTGTGAGGATAGTGCCATAAGGAATTGCTAGGGCAATAGGAAGGAGTTGAGGCAGGCCGATTTTATAAAGAAGAAAGTAAGAAGAGTATTCACAAAGCATACCCAGACTAATGCCAATCGCTACACCGATACCCTTTCTTTTAAAAAAGCCATTGATACCAACCATAGAGTTTTTAAAAATGTCTGATAGATTACGCCATTGCATAAGTGGAAAGTAACGTCGAAAAATTCCTTTCCGTTCTTCTGGAAGAGTTATATTCGATTCATAGAATTTCGCAAACTCCATTACTTTTGATTTTAAAATTTTTTCAATTTGACCATTTTCTAGTTTGAGAAAATCTTCTAGTTTGGCCTCTTTATTTGGCGAGCCACTTATTTCGCTATCTATTTGGGCGCCAACTCTTAGGATGAGCGAAGCAAACTCAACGTTGAAGTCGAGTTCCTTTTTCAATTGTCGTGCTAGGGTTCGTGACTCCGAGTCCACCTGAGCAAAAGCTGGAAGACAAATAAGCAATAGGAATAAAGTTTTTAGAATTGTGCCCATCAAATACTTTTCGGAAGAGTCAGTAATTTCTAGAGAGTCAGAGTGTTGTGCTCGGGAAATGTGAACATCTTTAGTTTTGTGCCGATAAGAATTCCATGAAGGGAAATTTGATCGTTTTTCTATTTATTGTGTTTTTTATGGGCTGTGCCCATCATAAGCAAAGAGTTGGTAGGCTACCAAACTCGACCGTAGAAGCTCATGGCTGTGCTGATTTAGTGCTTCCCCTTGTTGATGAGGCCGTTGTGCTCAGGACAGAAAATTGGCAAGTTGAAGAATTGGCCCAAAAAAACCTTATTATTTATGAAGAATGGGATTCCATTCGAAGAAGTGAGAGCTGGCAGGCCTTTATCTCAAGAGAACAGCAAACAGATCAAGA
>JAFMBV010000101.1 GCA_017858255.1 Bacteriovoracaceae bacterium | reverse complement strand
ATAAGGGATTACCGCGTCGATAAAAGAAAGTTGGTACTAAATTGTAACGAGATTGAAATAAAGGCCGAGGTTAATTATTTACCTTATTTTCCTGCCTTCTTAAAGAAAGACTTAGTTGATGACTTATATGAAAAAGCTGTAAAAACTTTTCATCAAAATAAAGAAGAAGAAGCAGTCTCCCAGTTTGAGGAAATATTAAAGATTGATCCTTTGAATGAAGATAGCTTCGAGGCCATTGGTGTAATCTTTGGAAGAATGGAGAAGTATATTGAGGGTATAACCTTCATGGATAAGGTCCTTAGCGCAAATCCAGACAGTGTTATGGCCCATACAAATAAAAGTCTTTTTTATATGAGAATGGGCGAAATTGAAAAAGCAGAAGAAGAGAAAGCTCAGGCGACCGTTAAGAGCTTTGGCTCTTTTGGAAAGGAAGCTGAAAAAAAACGAAAAAAGGAAGAGTTTAAAAAACAGGAGCTCGCTGAAATTGAGCGTCGCTTTGATATGTTTAACCAGGTCCTTGAGATTGACCCAGAGGATAGCTTAGCTAATTACGGATTAGCGGATATTTTCTTTCAAAGAGGCGAGCCTAAAAAATCAATTCCTTTACTTGAAAAGGTTTTATCGGAAAATGAGAAGTATTCTGTAGGTTACCTATTGCTAGGGAAGTGTTATTTGGAGTTAGATCAGCTTGATCAGGCCAGAGAGGTATTTGAAAAAGGAATTAGTATTGCCTCAACACAGGGTGATCTGATGCCCGCCAATGAGATGCAGGCAAAACTTACTGCTTTGAGTTGAGCTCTTTCTCAAGAGCATCAAGGCGCTCTCTAGTAACAGTAGAAACCTTAGAATAAACAAGTTTCTCTTTATCTTTATCACTCTTAATTTCGCTAATGATTAGATTGTAAATCTCCATACCGAGAGAAGATATTTTCTTTAATTTAAAAGCCTTTTTAATTTCAGCGTCACACCTTGTTAGTAGAAGGCTTTCTTCCAGAAATCTAAAGTGGATTTTTTCAATCTCTTCTTCCGTAAAGGATTGGGATACTGACTCATGAAAAGATAATTCTTTAAATAAGCGGTAGGCCCAGTAAAATGTTGCAACACCATGATAAAGACCCCGTATCGGGCGCAATGATCGGCGCCAGGGGCTATAAAAGATTTTGTCGTCATCTTCGAAGATTATTTCTTCTTCACCTTCGAGAATACTATTTAGGAAATGGTGACCATTCTCATGGATAAGGTCATCGGTCATATCGACAAAATCACGGTTATTCATATTGATAGAGGAATAACTGGGAAGTATCGCCATTGAGTAGCTTACGAGTTCTTTTTCATAAATTGGAACAATTACTTGAGTATACTTGGTGAGGTTTTCGAATAATTCAGGGGTAAGATCCTTAAGTGTTTTTAATGCCCTTTCAGCTTTTGTAAAATGAATATCTTCAGTTTCTCCATCTTTACGCACGCCTGATAATATTAATAGATCATGTGCTTTAAGAATGGGTTTGGGCTCAATGGATGAGATTGTCTTAACATCATCATCAACCATTACTTGAATTTTTTTCTCACTGGGAAAATGACCAATAATTGGTATGACAGTATCTTCTTTAAACCAAGGTAGAAAGTAACAGTCTTTTTCTTCTCCTAGAATAAGCATTCCATTTGCTTCCCCAATCTCTGGTGTCAGAGGATAGGAAACTGGACCATTTGGCTGCCAAGTCTTTTCTGAAATATGTAGATGAAAGAAGCTTATGATTTGAAGCTCTTGATATTCAATGACCTGATCTAGGATAGTCTGAGCATCGTATTCTTGTTCAATGAGGTGAATAACAAAACCAAGAAGGTCTGATTCGGAAAAAACTCCAACAAGTTCATTGGACTCCTCGATATCTTCTTCTTTTAAAGAAAGTGTATCGATGATCTTGTCTATTAAGTTAAGCCAGTAAAATTTTAAAGGATGATATGAGTTAAGCTCTTCTTGAAAAATAACTTCCGATAGTTCTTCCTGAAACTCTGGACTTAGGAAGGGGCTTTCTTCTCCATCAGATATATCTTCTCTTAATTCTGATAAGAATTGATTGTAGCTATCTTCTAGATTTAAGTGATTTTTTTTAAAAATGCTGTTTTGTGACAGCAGAGCTGGAAAGGACATATCGTTCTCAATTAAAAAGTGGCTGGGGTGGCCGGATTCGAACCGGCGACCAATAGATTAACAGTCTACTGCGCTACCGCTGCGCCACACCCCAATCCATTTTCATGAGCTTTCTTTTATAAAAGAGTTATGGAATGTTGTCCACCAGTAAATGGTGGGAATTATTCAGCCTATATCGTTAAGTTGTTGATTTTCCTTGTAGCTGATTAAAATGCTCAAGTAATTTCTAGTCCTGACCGATTAGTAAGTGAGGTCTTATGGAATTTCGTGGTCAATTAATAAAGAACTTATTGAGGGTGTTAACGCCAGAGGAAATCTCTGAATTAACTACCTCGTCATCGGATAAAAAGAAAATAGGGCTCTCTCTTCTATTGTCTTCAGATTTGCGTGGTGAGAACTATCAAGATGTAATGGACAACCTTCAGTTTGCTGAAACCTCTAGACATAATCACGATGGCGAAAGTGGTGAGGCAAAAATTCTTCCATTTGATGAAGAGGCGCCAGAGGAAAAATTTGTAGCTCAGGTCGGCCAAAGGGTTCATTCACTTTTACAAGAGTACGGTAAAGTATTTGAAGAGCTAGACAAGAAAGTTTTAGGAGCAAAAAGGTTTCCCAAGAGAAAGTCGCACGGCTCGCGACAGCAAACAAGTAGCTTGATTTTAGAACAAAAGAAAAAACTATTTGAATCTTATAGCAAAATAAAATCTAAAGAAGTCTTAAGCTTATATCGCACAAACAATGAAGTAGATCTTACGAAGAAAAAGGGTTCGGAAGAAGATCTTTCTTTTTCATCAAAGCTCGGTGTTCTAGTTAACAAAAAACAAGCCTAAATATCGATGCCCTTAATGGAGCTAATTCCTTGAGGTAAAACAGACTGCATTTGCAGACTGGCCTTTTGCAAAACACAACTGTCTATCATTGCTACTGCGGCAGGATGATAGTTTCCAGAATTTTTCAGTCCACCAAAAGGAAGTTTTGGGCTGGCTCCACATGTAGAACGGTTCCAATTTATTAATCCAGCATCAATTTCTTCAAAGCACTTCTTAAATAAAGCTTCGTCATTCGTGAAGACGCCAGCGGCAAGACCGTATTCGGTAGCATTGGCTATATCAATAGCTTCCTCGATTTCTTTATATTTAACAAAAGTACAGTTAGGTCCAAATATTTCACTTTGCAAAAAGAGAGAATCCTCTTTCCAGCTCTCACTGTAATGGATGGAGGGGCTAACGTAGTAACCATTATGCTTTTTGCTAATTTGCTTGCCTCTCATGACTTCATCAAAACCTTCTCGTTTTGCCATTCCCATATAGAGAAGATAGCTATCGACTGACCTTTGGTCTACAAGTGGCCCCATGAATGGTTCTTTCTCATAATCGATAGGATGATCAACGATAATCTTCTTGCTGATTTTATGAAATTTATCAATAAACTCTTCTGCTATATTTTCATGAATGGCAATAATGCTGTTAGATGTGCATCGCTGACCACTCGTTAGATAGCATGCTTTTAATAGTTCTTCTAATGCGACATCTAGGTTGGCATCATGGTGCAAAATGCCTGGATTTTTCCCACCAAGCTCGAGTGCAACAAGCTTACTCAAATCTTGATGTGTGGATTTTAATACCTCAAGGCCGACTTCTTTACTTCCAGTAAAATAAACACCTTTAATTTCTTTATAGGTTAAAAGTCGTCTTGCGATTTCTCCGCCACCCTGAATAAGATTAACAACACCATTAGGGAAGCCTGCTTCATGAAAACAGTCAATAAGTAACTGGGCGCTGTAGGCAGTCTTCTCAGATGGTTTAAAGATCACAGAGTTGCCAGTAATAAGGGCACTTAATATTTGTGTGTTGGCCAGGTGACAGGGAAAATTAAAGGGTCCAATGATAAGAGCAGGGCCTAGGCTTCTGTAAGCAAGGGCGCCTTTTATACCAGGCATGATATTTTCAAACTCCTGATCTCTAACTCTTGGCAGGCTGTCATTTATGGTGACATCGACTTTTCCAACAACGCTATTGGCTTCCCCGAGAGCTTCCCAGAGTGGCTTTCCCATTTCTAGGGAAATCGCACGTGCAATCTCATCTTTGCGTGCAATGACTTGTTCTTGATATTTTTTTAGGAAACCAATTCTTTCATCAATTGTAATCCTTTTCCAAAACTTATGGCCCTCGACTGCACTTTCAACAACGCTCTCTACTTGGCCGTAAGCAATGGGCATTTCCCATAGTGTTGTATCTGTATCAGCAGGACACTCTCTTTTGATAAAGTGCTCAACACCATCGGTTCCTTTTAGGCTAGTTTGATTATATTTTCCGAAGTAATAATTACCTTTGATTTTGAATTTCATAATTTTCCTTAGTATTTGAATCCAGTGCCGTCTTTATTGTCTAAAAGTTTAAAATCTTTCTTTTTAATGAGTAACTTTTCACCCTTGGACTTTCCCTTAAAGAGGGGAGAGTAAAAGTTAAAATTTTCATGAGGAATATTAACTATAAAGAGTTGTTCTTCAACTTCTTTTCCCTCGACGAGTTTATATTTTTCTATATTTTGAATTAAAGATATATCTTCAACATTCGCTCTATAATGTGGCCCACCGTCAAAAGGGTCAACCTCTTCAGCATAGTAAAACCCGATGCTCTCTAGCATACGCTTTACGGGCAGTGTTTGTTCCCCGACTTTTCCGATGGCATCTCGAGCGTCTACTGGCAGGAGGGCTTCATAAATAGTGTCTTTTGGAAATAAGGAGAGAATGAACTCTTTGTTCTTTCGTGAGAGTAAATCAGCTTCGTGATAATCAATATTTAAAAATTTCCGACCAATCGCTTCCCAGAGAGGTGATTTTCCCTTGTCATCAAATGGAGGCATAAGCTCAACGTGAATTGTACTTGTAAATAATTGGGGATTGAGAGCTATAAAAAGAAAGCGACTAAACGAAAGGGCCTTTCCAAGCTTTAACGGATGACCCCTGTAGGCAGGATCTAAAACAAGCCCACCAATTTCTGTAAAACCATCGCTTGTGTATCCAAACTTAAGGGTGCCATGGATAAAGCCTGTATTTAGAGATTTACTATATTTGTGTTCTTGACCTACTTTTAAATAAAAATGGGGCTCTTTGCTTGTTCCATGCTTTCCGTGAATAAGAGAGAGGCCAGCAACTTTGTTTAACTCAGTATCTTCACAAACAAATATGAAAAGATTGTCTTCTTTATTAATAGACGGTTTTTGAAATGAACTTTGTGAGTGTTTAATCATTTCCTTGAGGACATTTTTATCCTGAGGGATATTAATAAACTGCATTAATTGGCTTAGCTCAAAGATTTCATCTAAATCATTTTCAACAACATTTCTGATTAGGAACATTTTGACTCCTCTAGGTAGTCGAATATTGTTGAAAGAATTCCTTCATTAAAACTTAAAGGAAAAATAAGTCTTTTGTTGTCGAACCTAAGCCTAGAGTTTTTAGGATTCTCCTTTAGATTAAGAATCAGTCCATTATTACTTTTATAGAGGAGACTTTTCTTATAAGTAGAATAAATAGTTTCCTCTCTATTTTTAATAAGTCCATTTTCACCATAAAAACCAGCTTCACTAAGAAAGCGAATAATGGAAGAGCTGACTTCAAGATTAAGAGCACTCCTCAAACCACTGAATTCTTTTGGACTGATACTTATGCCTATATCTTCGGGTAAAATGCTTTTAAGGACGATCGTCTCCCCCTTTTTAATAGCATCTAAATGTCTTGTATCTAAAAAATCGATAGTTCGACCTGGCAAATAGTCATCACTCTTTTCTTCAGTCCCAATGTCCACAAGATGGATCTTGATTCCTATTATATCGCTGAGCTGATCTTGAATTTTGTCGATAGCATTAAGGCGCATATTCTTTTCAAGAAATAAGTTCCCTGATATTGCACATTTCAGTGTGGCCTTTATGATTACTGGATGCGAATGACCAAGTAATCCACATTGACCACTGAGGTCAATAGTTTCCGAGCCGTCAGGATTGCGACTAAGAGGGCCCCTGCTGGTTGGTATAATAGAATTTTCAAAGGAAATGGAGTTACCAGCTTTAACTTCATTTAAAACTAAAGTGAATAGTTGATGTGTAAGGTCTTCTATTGCCGACATAAGAACCTAATTTTGCTTACTTGAACTCTTAATGAGCGCCTACGATAATAATAACATGGCTAATTCAAAAGCAGATGAAATATTAAAAGAGGCACAACAATTTTATGTCAATAAGGACTATGATTCAGCCCTTAGTGTCATTAGAAAAGGTAAGGGAAATTTAAGCCCCGGTCTTTTTCACTATAATCTTGGTTCTATATATTTAAAAAAGGGCGAATTAGGGCCAGCTAGGCTTCACCTTGAGAAAGCTAAGCTAAGTGACTTTAATTATCCGATGCTGTGGAAAAACTTAAAATATATAAAAAGCCAGTCTCAGGTTTTTGACCCTACTAAATCAAAGGATATCCAAGAGGTATTTGTTGGCAAGGCATTAGACCTTCCAGACTCAATGGTCCTCATTGCAACCCTCATGGTTATTGTGGTTTTGCTAGGGCTTTTTAGAAAGGGCATCGTCTTATCGAAAAAGTACCTTCTTGTTGCTATCGTTCTCTCTGCATTGCCTCTAGGATCAATCTTTTTTATAAAGAAAGGTTACAACTACGCAGTTGCTTTAAAGCCAGTTCGTGTTTACGAAGGTCCATCAAAAATCTATCCTGACTTTGGAGAAATAGCTCCCGGAAGCCGAGTTGTCGTGGGGAGGTTCCATGATAACTGGTACTATGTTTTATCACCGAGTGATCTTTCGGGTTGGGTTGAAAAAGTAAATCTTGCTTTTTATTAAGGTGTTTCTATGAGTTATGAAGAAGAAATTAATAAAAATATACAAGAGAATAAAAAGCTTCCAGAGAAACTCGAAATATCTGTTCTTAGATATTTTTGGCAATCGAATCCACTAATTGGTAAGACCAAAGATTCGATACCTAGATTCTTGAGAAACATTGATGTTTTAAATAACTTTTCAGAAAATGAATTAAGAATCTTGGCTAAATTCTTACACTTAAGAAAGTTTCAGCCTGGTGAAGTTATCTTTAAACAAGGTGACCTCGGGGTAGGCTTTTACCTTCTCTATAGTGGATACGCTGACATTATCGTTGAATCAAATGAAGAGGATGAGAATGGAAGACTTGATTCAAAGCATATCTTGACGCTCGAAAAGTCAGATTACTTCGGTGAACTGGCCTTGCTTCAGGAAATAAGCATAAGAAATGCCTCAGCCGTTAGTCGACAGGGTTGTGAACTGCTTGGTTTATTTAAACCAGATATAGAGGAACTTATTAATCACCATCCCGTAATTGCTGCCAAGCTCTTACAGTCTGTAAGTCTTATTGTTGCGAATCGTCTCTTTTCACTAACAAGAGAAGTACAAGAGTTGAAATACAAGCTAAGTGCTTTAGAGAAGGAACAGGATGCCGCAGATTAATATAGTTACAAAACGCGAGCGTTTTAAACTAATATTTTTTTTTAGTATAATAATTTTGGCATTTGTGGGATTGTCCTCAATGCCTAGGGTGAGTATCCCTCTGCTTTTGGGTTATGTTATTTTTCTGATCGTTTATCCTGCAGTGCCAACATTAGAAAAACTTGGGATAAATCGAACGGGTTCTATTTGGATTGTTTTTTCGTCCCTTATCTTTTTTTCAATATATCCTTTTGTAAAAATTGTTCCTACCGTAACTGCAGAAATTGAGAATGTGCAGTATTACCTGCCAAAGATTGAGAAGTACGTAACTAAGAAGTATGAAGAAACCCGTATTGAAGTTCGGGAGAAAACAAGCTTTGAAATTGGTGATAAATACTTTTTTCAGGCCCTTGATTGGGTTAGAAAAACATCAACAAATATCTTATTAAATGTACCTAAGATTTTAGCTTCCTTCTTAGAGTGGGTTTTCTTTATACCTCTGATTATATTCTTTCTACTGAAAGACGGGAAAAGCTTTAAACGAGGAATTCTGCGGCTAACACCCAATAGTATCTTTGAGAGGTTCTACTTTCTTTCTCATCAATTTAATAAAAAATTGGGTGATTATATTTTTGCTAAATTTGTAGAGGCATCAATCGTTGGGATTACGATAACTTCGGGTTTGCTAATATTGAATGTTAGATTCGCACTACTCTTTGGACTTTTGGCAGCAGTCACAAATATTATTCCCTATGTTGGACCAGTGGTTGGCTTTATTCCTGCCTTATTATTCTCTCTGGCGGAGTATGGATCAGGTACAACTCTTGGCGCAATAATCATACTTTATGTCGTGGCCAACGCTATCGATATAGCGATTGTTTTCCCTATCCTTGTTTCTAAGGTCGTTGATTTGCATCCTTTAACTGTGGTTGTCAGTGTCATCTTGGGAAGTCAGTGGTTAGGCATGATTGGAATGGTAATTTCTATACCTTTTGCTGCTGCGTTAAAGCTTATAGCTCAAGAAGTTTATAAAGAAATTTATCAAGAATAGCGTCCTTCATTTTGACTATGGTTGTTAAAGATTGGTAAGATTGGGAAAACTCAATTTGGGGCTAATCATGCGCATTCTTTTGATCATAATGGCCTTAGTTTTTGTGCTAACTTCTTGCTCGAGCTCAAGACCTAAGGGAACAACTGAGGCTGAGGTTTTATTTAGAGAGGCCAAGGTTTTAATGGAAGCTGGCCGCTTTATTTTGGCCACAGAAAAGTTAAACCGTATTAGAAGTAAATATCCATATTCATATTACGCTACCTTTGCAGAACTTTTGGCCGCAGATGTTCTCTTCAAACAAGAAAATTACGCAGAGGCAGCAGCGGCTTACATAGTTTTTAAAGACTTTCATCCTAAGCATAAAAAATCTGACTATGTTTTATGGAAGATTGGTGAATCTTTCTTTAAACAACTACCAGAAACATTTGATCGCGATCTTTCCTCAGGCTTCGAGGCCATAAAATACTTTAAAGAATTAAAGAGAGTTCATGCGAAAAGTGAATACGCTAAAAATGCCGATGAGAGTATTGGAAAGTGTGAGGAGATGATTCGTCAGAAAGAAAAATATATTGCTGATTTTTACTTTAAGACAAAGGTCTATGATGCAGCAAGGTTCCGTTATGAAAATATTATTGAAGTATTTCAGGAGCCGAAAGTACGTGCCCACGCTATGGTTAGGGCCATCGAAGCATCATCAAAGCTAAAAGACTTAGCTTACTGTAAACACAACAAAGATGTTTATTCAGAATTAATCAAAAAAGATTATAAAGAACAACTAGATGAGGCCTTAGAAGCCTGTCTTTCTTTAAATCAATAGGGGGTTTAGTGCGCTCATTAAAAAGAAATGAAGACTATAGAAAAGCCAAAGAACTGTACGATAATCAAGAGTTAAAAAAATCGTTATTACTTTTAAACGACATTATTGAAACGGAAAAAGATGATAAAGAACTTTTGGCCCAAACCTTCTTTTTAATGGCAAACATATTTCACCTAAAGGGAGAGATTGGTAAAGCAATAAAAGCATTTAATAAGTGTCTTTCATTGGATCCATCACATACAGATGCCTCAATAAGCTTATCTGTGCTTTATAACGATATCGGCCAGTATGAGGAAGCGAAAAGAATTTTCGAGACTGCTAATAAAAGAGTTAAGTCTGGTCAAAATAATGAGTTTTTAGAAGATGGTCACATAAATAAGAAGTTTGCTTCAAAACATTTTGAACTTGCTGAAATGTACTTTACCTACAACAGACATGATGAAGCTTTATTTGAATACAATAAGGTTAAAAACTTGGATCCAAGTAATTTAGAGGTAAGGATTAAAATTGCAAAAACTTTCGCTAAGAAGAACTTTATAAATAAGGCCTTCGATGAACTTCAGTTGTTAAAAAATGAAGTGCCAAACTATCTACCTGCACGAATTGCTCTCGGTGTTCTTCTCTATGGTTGTGGAAAAATACTAGAGGCGCAGACTGAGTGGGAAAAGATTTTAACGAAAGACCCTAGAAATGAAGAAGCTCTGATGTATTTGAATCTTTCAAGGACTGCTACAGAAACTTCATTAACTTAGAAATAACTTAAAAATTAATAAAAAAAAGCCCGCAATATAAAGCGGGCTTTTTTTTTATTAATTTTTTTTAAGTGATTATGCTTCGTGAACTTTTGGCGTGCCTTCTGTTTCAGATGTTGAAGGAGTTTTAAGCACATCTGGAGTGGCAACTGTTGGGGCTTGAACATTTGTTCTAGTGCTATCGTCAGAAGCATAACTTACGATATATTTTTTAAGTTCTTTGTACATTTTGCAGCGGACTTCAAGCTTGCTGTCTTGAAGAACAATTTGTCTGGCAACCTTTGTCTTATTGTTAATGACAATAGGAGCTTTTAAGTTTGCTGACATTTCTGTAACGACTTTTGGAATTGTGAGAATTGTATAAACACTAGCATCGTTAATTGATTCTAGTTCGAGTGATGCAAGTTCAGCAGGAAGAAGTTTTACAATATACTCTGGTTGAAAAATCTTGGGTTCGATAATAGGAAATGCTGTTGATGGATCTTCAGCAGATTGAAACCAAAGGATTAATGTTTGATCGCCTGGATCAACTATAAAGAACTTTTTTAGGCTTTCAAAACCTAAGAGTCCTTCTTTAAAGACGATAACGTCTTTCTTATCGACTTCTAATTCACCAAATCGTGTTGTGTTGATTTTCACTTGCCTGCCTCCAATCAAGAACCTAGGCGGTCCCGGTAATTGATTCTAGCAGTCAATAAATCGAGATTGCAAGCGGGAATTTACTTCTTCTTAAGGTCAGAAGTGAGCTCAGATAAGCTATTTAAATCACTTTGTGAGGCTTCTGTATTTTGGTCTTGGATTGCCTGGTAGACTTCTTCTCGGTGTATTTTGGTCTCTTTAGGGGCCTTTATACCGAGTCTTACCTGCTTTCCCTTTATCTGCACCACAACAATTTTAATGTGGTCGTCAATTGCAATGCTTTCGCCTAGCTTCCGTGTCAAAACTAACATATATGTTCCTTCAATAGGATTCCGAAACCTTCCTGATTCGGTCCGAAACCTTCATATATTATCTGCCCAACTTAAAGGCAAGTAAAAAAAATAAGTTTGGTGTTTGTTGCACGTTGCAGTAACAATTGAAATGGTAAATGTAAATTTTACCTAAGAAAGTCGAGGAGTCTCTGGCTCATCATGCCTTTACTGGCCTGATAGGTTGTTTTGAGGATGTTTTGTTGGCGGGTGATGTCGCTAAATAGTTCTGTAATGTCGGCATCGACTAGGGAGCTTCGTCTGGATGACGCATTGAGTGTGTCATCTTCATTTGAGCCTTTTGAGGAGCCCACGCTGTTCATGACAGAGCCAACCTTTGTGCGCATGGTAACAAGTCGGGTTGTAGCGTCATCGAACTTTTCTAAAAGGCTTTGGGTAAATGAGGGGTCATTATTTTCTAAGGAAGATATAAGACCATCAAGTATTGAGAAAACATTTGTTCTCGTTTTGTAGTCTTCCTCGTTTGGTTCAGCTGGCACTTTTGAGGCCAGGCCTCTATCAACTCCCTCTTCGCCTTCAATTTCATCTTTCGTTTTATATTCTTCAGGTACGCCGTCCCTAGGACTTATTTCCTTAAATGGATTGGGTTGTGAGCTTGAACTATCATCACTTGAATAAAATACTTCGTAACCCGTCAAATTAATGGGAATGAAAAAGTCTTTACTGATTTCTACAGTAATTTTGCCTTGATCACCTTGGTAGTTTCCACTTTCATCAAATGGTTTCGATAATGTTTTATAACCACCAAAAAGATAGCGGTTACCAACACGACGGTTGGCAACGGAAAGAGCTTGATTCTTTAATTGTTTAATTTCATTTGAAACATTTTCACGAATATTACCGTCATAAAAATCACTGGACTGAGCAATAGCAATTTCTTTTGCCTTAACCATAATGTCTACAATTTCTTCAATGGCCTTCTCAGTAGAGTTCAAGTGAAGTTCAGCATAATCACCATTTCTTATATATTGATTGTTATCTTTAATCCTAGACTCTAAACCCATGGCCTCAACGTTACTTATTGGGTTATCGCTTGGTCGAGTAATACTTCTTAAGGTAGAGCCCTTCAGTTGAAGGTTTTCCATCTTCTTTTTTGTCTTATTAAGAGCGTACTTAATAGAATGTGTGGAGCTATTTTCAGATACTCTCGTCATCTATTACCTTTTAATTCCCAGTACCGTGTCGAACATCTCGGAGGCCACTTGCATAACCTTTGCGGCGGCGTCGTAAGCATGTTGATAGCGAACCATATTTGAAGTCTCTTCATCTAAGGAAACTCCACTAATTCTTTCCCTCACAGTATTTAGCTGGACCTTTATTCCTTCCATCTGTTCAGAGTCGAGTTTTGCTTTTCCAACCTCGACACCGACATTACCAACAGTTTTTAAAAACTCTTCTTCAATGGTTGCTGTTCCGCCCGCCATAAATTTTTCATGCTGAAGCTTTGATATTGCAAGAGAGATGCGGTTGTCACCAGGAGCGTTAGGCGAAAGTGCTGTTACGATATTTGAGATATCACTCTCAACGGCTTCACTTAGTTTAAGACTATGGATGGCGCCATCAGATCCTTTTGAAACCTCAAAAAAGTCTAAACCGGTGTCTGGGCCTTTATTGTCGTAGTCGGGAACGCTTCCGTCTGGACCTTGTTCAATTTGTCGGCTTGCATAACCACGTCTGTGGATAGCATTAACAGAATTTGCAAAATCAAAGGCCAACTGATCTGTAGTAACTTGAAGGTTACGGATGTCTTCATTACGAACGCGAATAAGAGATGATAATTTTCCACTCCTAAACTTAGGTGTAATTTTTTGAGAAGGCCGGCTTTTAAAGAATATTTCTACTGAACCATCCATTCCACTGGATGAGTCTGAAATACTCGTGCCTGCCGCTGCTAATTCTTGATATTGCCCGCCAGCAACAATTGTTCCAACACCAACGGCACTAACAACAAAATGGTTGTTGTCGTCCATATAAGTATGAACACGAAAACTTTTTGAAAGTTCACGAATAGCTAAATCTCTTTGATCTCTAAGGTCACCTGTTTCGTCACCCGAGGCTTCAAGATTTGCTATCCTTACGTTCAACTCAGTAACGTTCTTTGCTATAGCGTTGATATCCCCAATTTCACCAAGAACTTTCTGATCCATGCTTCGTGACATTGTATCGAGGGAGTCTCTGATTCTATGGAAGTCCTTTACTACGAGGTTTGCAGTATCTCGAACAACTGAACGCATGGTTTCGTTATCTGGTTGAGAAGAAAGCTCTCTAAAAGCGTTGTAAAAGCGATTGATAATATTGTTAAGACCTTCACTATCGATTTCGTTAAATATATTTTCGACTTGTCCCATTTCTTCATAGCGAAAAGTACTGAAC
>JAFMBV010000100.1 GCA_017858255.1 Bacteriovoracaceae bacterium | reverse complement strand
AGACGATAGTAGATATCTGGGTGCATAAACCTCAAACAAAGGTCTTCTAGTTCTGATTTGACGGAGTTAATACCTAGGCGACTCGCCAGTGGTACATAAATATCAAGAGTTTCTTGGGCAATCTTCTTTTGCTTAGTATCTGAAACATACTGAAGAGTTCTCATGTTATGCATACGATCGGCAAGTTTCACGATAACAACGCGAATATCTTTGGCCATCGCTACAATCATTTTACGAAAGTTTTCAGCTTGCCCTTCTTCCTTAGATTTAAAATTTATTTTAGATATTTTTGTGAGTCCTACAACCAACTGGGCCACTGCAGGATTAATCTCGTCCTCTATTTCTTCTGGTTTTACATCACAATCTTCAATCGTATCATGAAGGAAACCAGCAATAATGGAGTCTGCATCCATCCGTAGTTTAACTAGAGTTGCCGCTACGTTTAATGGGTGAATAATATAATCCTCACCCGAACTTCTCTTTTGTCCTTGGTGGGCCTTTTCCGCCAGAGCATAAGCTTTTCTCATTAACTCAAAGTCTGCATCTGGATAATAGGATTCAACCCGACGAATAACATCATCAATTGTCAGGTCACGCTCATGGGAAAAGTCTAAAGATTGAAACAAAATAACTCTCTTTTAATTTTTGAGGATATCCTCAACAATCTCACGAAGATCTTGATAAGCTTGCTCAAGTTGATCATTTACGACAACGTAATCGTAATCATGGCACCTCTTAAGCTCAGACCTCGCATTATCTATTCTTAACTTTATCACATCTTCTGTATCTGTACCTCTCCCTCTTAAACGTTCTTCAAGAGTTTCAATACTAGGTGGGGAGATAAAGATAGCGCGGGCCTCTTCTCCGAACTGTGCCTTCATATTATCGGCACCTTGAACATCTAGATCAAATAATAAGCTAAAGCCATTATCTATCTTTGTGGAGACAAAACCCAGGGAGGTACCGTAATAGTTTCCATGAACCTCGGCCCACTCAATAAAATCGCCCTGATCCTTCTTCTTAATAAATTCTTCACGGGAAATATAAAAATAATGCTTACCGTCAACCTCACCTGGACGCATCTTTCTCGTCGTAAAACTAACTGACCAGTGTAGCTCACGAAACTCTTCCTTTAATCTCTTTATTAAGGTGGACTTTCCCGTCCCAGATGGCGCTACAATAATTATAATTTTTCCACGTTCATTCATAATTATTCGAGGTTAAGACCTTGCTCTCTAATTTTCTCAAGCTGTACTTTCATCTGCACGATATTATTAGATATTTCCTCAGTCGAAGATTTTGAACCAATCGTGTTCGTTTCTCTATTCAACTCTTGAACAATAAAATCGATTTGACGTCCGCATTCTCCACCTTTATTTATAAGGTCATCTAATTTCTCAAGGTGAGATTTTATGCGATTTATCTCTTCATCAACGTCGAGTTTTTCCAAATAGAAAATCACTTCCTGCATAAAGCGTGGCTCATCAGTTTTAATTTCTTCTTTATGCTCTTCAAATCTTTTCTTAAGTTTATCTTCTACACTCTTTTGGAATGTTACAGCTACTGCCTCAATTTTTTGAAAGAATTCTTGATATTCACTTTGATGCTCTAATATTACCGTTTTAAGCTTGTCTCCTTCAACAGAACGGGACTCCCTAAGACTAAGCACCGCGCCCGAAAAGGCTTTTTTGGTAAGTTCTAGCAACACAGGGTCTTTACTAAAGTCATTATCGGCCAAGAACTCATTTCTTAGAAATTCAGTAGGTTGGATTTGGATTTCTCTATCCCCAACCCAGCTTGCTACTCTATCGAGATAATCTTTAACTTTACTAGCATCTATATCTTCAAACTTAGAATTAGATTCTGCTCGTTTGAAATTAACATAGATATCAAAGCTGCCTCTTTTATGTTCATTAAAAAGAATCTTCTTAAGATCAAGTTCAATAGAGTTAAAGAGAGATGACATTTTAAATCTTGCATCTTTGAAACGATGATTTACAGATTTTATCTCGACGGTGACCACATAATTATCATTCTCTTCTTCTGCGCGGCCAAAACCAGTCATTGAATAAAGTGACATCCACTCTCCTATTGAAAGACTTGTAAATCAGACTCACCTTCTAGGGCAATAGTATGATTTCCTATTTTTCTAAATTTTTGAAAACGGTTTTCAAGAAGCTTTTTTGTACTAAGTTTCAGAAGGCTTTTGACCTCTTTCTCTAAGGACTTTTTAACCATCTCATAGGTAGCTTCTGGGTCTTTATGAGCACCACCACTACTTTCTGAAACAATACCATCAATGACCTGAAGCTCTAGTGCTTTATGAGGCCCAATATCTAAAGAGTTCGCTGCGACTTCCGCTTTCTTCGGATCGGCCCATAAAATTGAGGCGCAAGACTCTGGAGAGATTACAGAATAAATGGAATATTCCATCATTAGGACTTTATCGGCGATAGCAATACCAAGAGCTCCGCCAGAACCCCCCTCTCCTATCACGAGAGAGATAATTGGTGTTTCTATATCAAACATCTCAGCAAGGTTTTCCGCAATCGCACTTGATTGCCCTCTCTCTTCTGCACCAATCCCAGGATAGGCTCCTGGAGTGTCCACTAGAGTAATTACTGGGATATCAAACCTTGCTGCCAATTTCATTAATCGCAAGGCCTTACGGTAGCCTTCTGGTCTGGGCATTCCGAAATTATGAATGACTTTCTCTTTTGTTTTTCGGCCTTTTTCAATACCAATAACACAAACTTTTTGATCCCCTAGATAACCAAAGCCACCAATGATGGCCTGATCATTTGCAAAGAACCGGTCACCGGCCACTTCATGGAAATCAGTAAAGAGATTTTTAATATATTCTACACAGTGAGGTCTCTTTGGATGACGTGAAAGCTGAACTCTTTCCCACGGTGTAAGATTAGAGTAAATTTCCTTAATCAGAGAATTCACTTTCTTCTGAAGCGCTTTGATTTCTTTTGAAATATCTATTTCAGATTTACGTTCGGCTTCTTGAAGCTCCTCAATTTGTTTCTCTAAGGCCCTAACAGGCTTTTCAAATTCAAGGGTAAAGTCATTTAATAGGTCGCTCATGCACCCACCTAGATCAGGTTGATAATTAAATAAGCACCTTATAAAAGTTTAAATGAGAAAACAACGGATTAAAGGTTTCTATAGGGTCCTAAGTAGCTGATTTTAAGAGAAGGATCTACCAGGAACGCTGTGTGTCAGTAAAGATTCCAGCCCTGAACGGATCCACGCTCAAAATAGACAAATTTTACCTGCCCATTCTCATAGAAAGACCATCGCTCATTTTCATTCTGAGGGTTACCTGCAACCTCAACTCTGGCCGGACGGCCCCAGACACCCTCAACCTGATTTTTTGTCATACCGAGCTGTAAAGCATTTCTGTAAATAGGCTCTAATGAAGCAAGTCTCCGAGATCCCCCTCCATAACTATTAGAGGTTGATCCTGAATAATCAATTCTTCTGGAGTCCAAGTAATCCCTTCTTTGATTGGGAGTTAAAGAAAGGAAATATATTTTTTCTGAGGTTGTTTCTAGGTATGGAATGACTTCGTTATAAACTTCACGCTCCCTCATTGTAAGTTTACGCTCTTTATAACTAAGTTCGCGGTAAAGAGAACTCGATTCCTCACGAGTGGTATTTTCAAAATCAGATGCAGGCGTCCTCATGGCAATTTCTTTTTTAGTTCTATGAGGGGTGCCACTATCACCAGAAACATAATCAAAATCCTGACCAGGTACAAAGACATTTTCAGTTTGGTAATCCATTTGATCGATAAAAGACCTATTCTCTAAGAGCTCGGCACAGCCAATAAGCTGCAAGGAAAAGCCAATTAGCGTAAATTTAATCCATTTATCTTTTGAATACCAATATTTCATTCTTTCATCCTCCCTAGGACATTCAAACTCTCTATCGTCATCCAGAGCCTAGGCCGTGATAAATCTCATGAAGAAGTCGCAATCAGGGAAAAAAGTTCCTTCTATAACCTCCTGTAATCAGGCTAAGAGTTCGTAATAACTCTTCTCAATAATTTGACTAAAAATGCCGAAAAGATAATTGAAGAGCACACCTTAGGAGGCTTTTCTTTGAATAAATGGTTAAAAATTGAGGAGCTCATCAATAGCTTCATTTCAAACATCGGAAACCTTCTGAGTGGAAAGGCAAAATCACTTACGCCTACAAAAATTAAAAACAAGTATCAAAAAAGCAAAGAGTTACTCACAAGCAGAAGAGGAGAACTAAAAGAAAAAATTCTCAGAAGTAAGGATAAGGCTCTCACTAAAGTCATTTCGACTAAAAAGCATCTTGATGAGGCCAAAGTTAAAACAATAGATGTCGTACATAAGGCAAAAGAAACAGATATTAAAAGTATTAAGTGGACGCGAGTGGTAGCAGCGTTTGGCGCTGTATTAGCGGTACCTCTTCTTAAGTTAAAAGGGTGGTATTTAAATTTAAAGCCTCTTCAAATAGCAAGTTTTGTTACCTTTTCAACCGTGGCGACCTTGGCCAGTGTAAACATTTATGTTCAATCAAATAAGATTGCAGAAGAGTCTCGAGCCCCCGCATCTGAAGCAGCCGAAGTAGTAGATAACGCCACGGCCATAAGCCGAAGACCAGCCTACTTTAAAAGAACGGAGAAACAATTTAAGGTTTCAAATGTTGTTCTACCGGCCTATGTTAAAACCAATGGAGCCATCAGAAAGCTTGTTATTGATTTTACTTTTGAATCATCAAATAAATATATCAAAGCTTATTTATGGAAAAACCCACATCTTATTCACGATGTACTCAACTCTAAGATTGAACCTATCTCAATTGAATTCCCTCTAGAAAACGAAGGTAAAATTATTGTGAAAGAAAAGATCCAAAGAGAGATGAATGAGCTACTTAAGAGACTTAAAATCAAAGGTAAAATCAAAGAAATCTTCATCCATTCAATGATCGCTGGTTAAGCCGTTATTACTCTACGCAGAGTACTCTTTGCTATGCCCAGCTTCTTACTCGCTTTTTCATAAGAACCATTACAATAGAAAAAAACATTCTTACAATAGTCCCTTTTATACTCTTCTAAAGTGACGACTCGATCATCTTTAACTTGGGTTTTATCACCAGAAAGAAAGCACAATTCAGAATCATAAGAGTCCAATCTAATAATCTTTTGGTTCGTCTGCGCTAGAACCTTACGCGTAAGATGCGAGTTTAATTGTCTAATATTACCTGGCCAGTCTTGAGTTAAATAAAAGTCAATTAACTCTTTAGTGAAACAAACCCCTTCCTTTAAAGCGAAGTCATCAATAAGGTCTTTGATCGTAGAGGGTAATTCCCTGAGAGGAGAAAGTCTGTGGTTAAGACCTGCACTAATCCTAAAATACAAGTCAGAACGAAACTCTCCTTTCGTTACGAGGCTTCTGAGTGGCCTGCCAGAAGCGAAAATAATACGACAAGTAGACTGTTTACGAACCTCCCCTCCCACTCGACGAAAAGACTTATCATCTAAAAATGTCAGTATTTTAACTTGTAGATGAAGAGGAAGTGAATCAACCTCGTCAATGAAGAGCGTTCCCTTGTTCGCTAACTCTACTGCACCTCTCTTTTCTTTCAGTGCCCCCGTAAATGACCCTTTCTCATGACCAAACATTTCACTTTCTATTAAACTCTCGGTGAAAGATGATAAATTGATATGAATAAAAGGTAACTGAGATCCAACAAAATCATCATGAATCCTTTTCGCGAGAGTTGTCTTTCCAGTCCCTGTTTCTCCCTCTAAGCAAAGAGGAATATCCTTTGGCCAACGATTAAAAGGTATAGGAAGAACGTTCTTTGATTCGTCACCATTAAGAAAAATCATTCGATTATAATCAAAATCGACAATGTCTCCCCTCTTTAAAAGGCAAGAATAGGTTACATTCCCATTGTGAAAAAAGGGTGTACTGGAAAGGCTTTCAAGTTTAAAAAACTCACCTTCAATCCAATTCAGCTCATATTTCCCTGAGACACTAGAGGCCCTCAGACGAATATAACATGGCTGAATTAACTCACTCGCCCCTTTAATCACTTCTATCGTGACACGAGTACGATTAAGCTTGCGGCTTAGCCTGCGTCCATCCAATGGTCTTAATTCCATTAAATCTTCCATCTTTAACATTGATTCTTGAATATTTTTCAAAACTTCCATTAAACCCCCTTAAAACTCCAATATTAAATATCCACAACTTTTTGAAAATATTGATTAACGCTTGTTTCGTCTTTGAAAACAGAGTACAAGAGGCCTGTGGAAATCATTAGAGGTTCAGCCCATTTTCAGCTTGGTCTTGACCAAATAGAGCAACTTGATCATTTGTTTCAAATGAATACCGAGATGGTTGGGATTGCATTTGTTGGTCGCTCCAACGTAGGTAAATCAAGTCTGATTAACGCACTATTTGGCAATAAAACGGCAAGGACTTCAAAAACGCCTGGTCGCACGAGAGAAATCAATGTCTTCTCCTTTAATCTGGGCGAAAAAGGAAAGGTGGACGAAACACTTCCTCCCTTTTTACTATTTGATTTACCAGGTTATGGGCACGCTGAAGTGTCTAAGATGATGTTGAGAAATTGGCAGTTATTAATGAGGAAGTTTTTTGAATTCTTACCCACTTCAGTATCACTCTTAAATATTCAAGACGCTCGTCACCCTGACCAAACTGCCGACCAACAATTTCATAAATTCCTGAAAGACTCTCCACTTTTTACAATTGTGAGCTTTAATAAAGTCGACAAGTTTAAAAAACAAAAAGAGAAGGCTATCCTTCAAAAGAAAAAGAAAGAGTTACTTGCCAAGTACAAATGGGTAAAAAAAATTAACTTTGTTTCAGCAGAAAATGGAGAAGGTCTTGCCCAGCTTGAGCAAGACATTATTGAATTTTGCCTTGAGCAATATGAAATTGTAAAAGGTCTAAAAAACGATTAACTATTCTTCTGTGATTCAGAGTCCTTTGCGGTCTTATCTTCTTCCTCAGAAAACCTAATATCATTTACTTCTTCTTCAATATCTTTAAGGTCCGATTTACAGCCCTCAATTGTTTTCAAAAGACGGTGAACTTTTTCATCGTCCCACTGTAACTCATTATTCTTGATGGCCTTAGCAACCAAAACACCAAGTTCCTCATATGTCTCATGAAGCGTGGTATTTGTTTTTGAGGCCGAAAGCATCTTCTTACCAATTTCAGTCGTTTTCTTCAGTTCTTCTGAACATACCTGAAAAATTTCATTAAATTTGTTACGCCATTCACTTTGTCTATCCATATGTCCAACCTTTTAGTTTCTAAGGTATATAATAGCGCTTTCAGCCTCATGTTGAGAAGAGGATACATTCTGCTAAAATAAGTAACAAGAAAGACCCCTTTAACTGAGTAAGACCGTTGGATAACATTCTCAAGGCATTGAAAGTCGATATTCCTGAAGAAAAGTTTGATCAAATATTTGATCAACTTAAAAGCCGTTATCCGGATGGAGAAGACCCATGGGGCTTAAATTTAAATAAAGCTAGAACAACCCTTGAATATATTTGGCCTCTCTATAAAAGCTATTTCCAGGTAAGAATTTTTGGCAAAGAAAATGTCAAAGATGAACCTTATATGGTGACTTCCAATCACTCTGGTCAAATTGCGATAGATGCCATGCTTATCGCTACGGCCTTTGCCACAGAAATGGAGCCTCCAAGAATACTTAGGTCCATGGTTGAAAGGTTTTTTACTGCACTGCCTTGGGTTGGAACGTTGGCCGCAGAGGGTGGAGCTGTCCTTGGTGATAGACAAAACTGCCTCAATCTACTTAGCAGAGGACATTCTGTCCTCGTTTTTCCCGAGGGAGTAAGAGGAGTTGCAAAGAGCACCTTTGATTTCTATAAACTTCAAAGGTTTACTCGTGGATTTTTTCGCATGGCCCTTACCTCCCAAACCAAGATTCTCCCTGTCGCTGTCATTGGGGCAGAAGAAATTTTCCCATGGGTATACCAAGCAAAGGGTGTGGCGAAGCTACTAGGCCTTCCCGCACTGCCCATTAGTCCCCTTTATCTCCCCCTACCAAGTCCTGTCGATATTATCATTGGCGAGCCTTACGCTATACCAGACGTATCTCCAGAGGCTCCTGATAAGGAAATCGATATTCACATTGATAAAATTAGAACCCAAATCAGACATATGACAAATGAGGGTCTTAAAAATAGACGGGCCTTCTTTGCCAATCAAAATCACTCCAAAGTCCCCAAGGATAAAAAACCATGAAGCAAGAGGATATTAAGTCAATTCTCATCATTGGTATGGCAGGCGGACTGGCGAAAATAACAGCGAGACTTCTCGTTAAAAAGTACCCCAACATAAAAATCACAGGGGTTGATTCACGTAGTATTTCGGAATCCATTCAAAATGAAAATATTGAATATATAAGAATGCGCTATACTCGAGGCAATTTCGAAAAAATTTTTCGAGATAAAGAGTTTGATTGTGTTTATCACTTGGGGCGAATGTCCCACGCAGACACAAGCTCCCTAGGGACATCGGAACAAAGGCTAGATTTGAATCTCATGGGAACAAAGAGAATTTTAGATCTTTGTTTAAAGTTTTCTGTCCAAAAAGTCATAGTCCTAAGCACTTATCATGTTTATGGAGCACTATCTGATAACCCAGTCTTTATTAATGAAGACCATCCACTAAGAGCCTCCATAAAACATCCGGAACTAAGAGACGTGGTCGAGATGGATCAAATTGCAACCAATTGGATGTGGAAGTATCAGTCGGACATCGAAACCGTTGTGCTCAGACCCTGCACGATTGTAGGACCACAAATAAAGAACACCATGACTAGGTACCTTATCACTCCTTATGCACCAGTATGTGCCGACTTTAACCCTATGTTTCAGTTTATTCATGAGTTTGACATGGCCAACGTTCTCAAAGATAGCATCGAAAAGCTGCCAACTGGCACCTATAATGTCGCTACAGACGAGTGCGCCTCCCTAAAAGCATCAAAAGAAATATTAGATTGCCCAACAATCCCAATTCCAAGCTTCATCTTGTCATCAGCAGCAAGACTTCTAAACACTGGTTTTTGGTCTTTTCCACGCTATCTACTCGATTACATTATGTTTTCCTGCATTATAGATAACGGGCTTCTTAAATCTCACTTAGGTCAGGACAGTTTTCGCTACAAAACCAGAGAGGCCTTACTTCTCTCAAAACTAGATTAACTGCGTTTTTTTCATTTCTTTATTTACAGGAAATCAGCAATTTTTTAGAATGCTCAATCTGTGGCCCGGTGGCGGAATGGTAGACGCAGCGGATTCAAAATCCGCCGCTGGTAACAGTGTGGGGGTTCAAGTCCCCCCCGGGCCACCATCTTTAAATTTTTAGTAATTCTCAATAAATTTTAAGTCTAAGCCCCGTCATTTCATCAATGGCATATTTCAAACCTTCCCTATCTGACCCTAACGCCATCCACAACTTTTTCTTTTTTTATAACCCGCAAACTACAGTATTCACTAAAAGTTAGACTTCTAAAAAATACAACCTTTATTCTGTCCTTAGATGTGGAACCTATTATGTTTATTTGTTAGATTAATTTATGGAAAAAATCATCGCAGAACAGCACCTTAAACTGGTTAATCATCCAGTCTATTTAGAATTAACTAGCATCTCAGCCATTCGTGCCTTTATGGAGTGTCATGTTTTTGCTGTTTGGGATTTTATGAGCCTACTTAAAGCTCTTCAAAATAAAGTCACCTGCACAACCATTCCATGGCGTCCCTCCGGTTACTCTGCTGATGTTGTTAGAATGATCAATGAAATTGTTCTAGGTGAAGAGAGTGATGTCGATCAACATGGAAATTCATGTAGTCATTTCCACTTGTATATTAGAGCAATGGAAGAGGTTGGCGCAGATACATTGCCCATATTTCGATTTCTCGAAACGCTCAATCCCAATGATTTGCCTGACGAAGTAAAAGCTTTTGTTGAGCACAACCTTGAAACAGCAAAAAATGGCAGTGTAGAAGAAGTTGCGGCCTCTTTCTTCTATGGTAGGGAAAAGCTTTTACCTGACGTTTTTAAGGCTATTCTGAAGACTTTAGGAAGAGATGGGGTTCATTGCCCAACACTCACTTACTATTTTGAAAGACACATCGAAGTTGATGGCGATTCACATGGTCCACTGGCCTTAAAGTGTCTTGAAGAAATCTGTTCAGGTGATGAGACAAAAAACCTCAGAGCGCAATATGCTGGGATACGGGCCCTTCGCTATCGTGAACGCTTATGGGACGCTACATTAAATTTCATCGAAAGTAGGTCACATGAGGCTTGTTTCAGTGCAGTAACAAGCCTAGGCATGAATTAATTCCTTTATCGGGTAATTTTATGGTCCTAACCTATTGGCACCACCGAAGGTGTGCTTTAAACTGCCCATGTCCTTAAATTGCTAATTACCACCTGCCCAAAGGGTGGCAAAAAAAAGAGAGAGGCCTCATGAATAACGCATTCTACGAAAACCTTGGAATAAAATTAGAACGTGCCCCGAAGAAAGTCTTTGTGGATCAGCCACTTAACTCACTAGTTGAGCGAGCAATCCTGACCGGTGACGGTACATTGAGTAAGAGTGGTGCTTTAAGAGTATCGACTGGTAAACACACTGGTAGATCTGCTGGTGATAAATATGTCGTAAAGTCACCTTCAACTGAAAATAAAGTATGGTGGGAAAATTCACTAAGTGAAATGACCTCTGACACATTCGAGAAATTAAAAATTAAAGTTATTGATCACCTTAATGGTGACAGTGATCTATATATCACGCACAGAAGTGTTGGTGCTCATAAAGAACACAACATTGGGGTTAGAACTATCACTAACAGACCTCAACACTCTCTTTTTTCCAAGTACCTCTTTCGCTACACAATGGAAGAGCTCGACGAAAATGACTTCACGATCTTGCATGCTCCCGATCTAGAAGTTGACCCATCAGAGTTTGGCACAAAGTCAGGTACTGTTATTGCTACTTGTTTTGATACAAAAACGACCATTATCACGGGTACTTTTTATGCCGGTGAAATTAAGAAGAGTATGTTCTGTGTTTTAAATTATCTCCTTCCGGATAAAGAAGTTCTTCCCATGCATGCAGGTGCTAATCGTCTTGAGAATGGCAATTCTTCAGTGTTTTTTGGTCTATCTGGAACAGGTAAAACAACGCTATCAACTGACGAAGGGACATACCTTATCGGTGATGATGAACACGGCCTTTCCGATGAAGGTGTCTTCAACTTTGAAGGTGGCTGTTACGCAAAAACGTATAAACTTTCTCGCTCAGGTGAGCCTGAAATCTATAAAGCGGCATCTACTTTTGGCGCTATTCTTGAGAATGTAATATTAACGGAAAAAACAGGTGAGCCTGACTATTACAATAATGACCTTACCGAAAATGGTCGTTGCTCTTATCCTCTCGACTTTATTGAAGAGTTAGAGCCTTCTTCTCAAGGGAAAATCCCACAACATATCTTCTTTCTTTGTGCCGATGCCTTTGGTGTCCTTCCTCCAGTTGCTCGTCTAACCAAAGAGCAAGCGATGTTCTACTTTGTTCTTGGTTACACTGCAAAAGTAGCAGGAACAGAGATCGGAATTAAAGAGCCATCAGCGACTTTTTCTCCCTGTTTTGGTGCTCCTTTTATGCTTAGACATCCTTCTGTTTACGCAGACTTATTAGGAAAACTTCTTGATAAGCATGATATTAAAGTCTGGCTCATAAATACTGGTTGGACTGGTGGTCCTTATGGAATTGGTCAGCGCTTCCCACTAAATATTACTCGTCAGATTATTAGAACTGTTCAGGCCAACACTCTTAATATGGTTCCAACTCAAAAAGATCCAATTTTTGGCTTTGAAGTTCCTCATGCTGTTAGAAATGTTCCAACATCTTTTCTTAACCCACAATCTACATGGCCAGATGAAAAGGGCTATGATGATAAGGCCAAAGAATTGGCGCTCTCTTTTCACAAGCAAATGGAAAGCTTTGGTGAATTCTACCAAAAGAATATGGCAGGAGCTCCAACGTTTAGAGGTTAATCAATCAAGAAATATCTTAAAGAAGGGCCTGCTTAATTGCGGGCCTTTTTATTTTAAAGGACCTTCAACAAAAAATGATCCCTCCCTTTCTTCTAATAAGTAAGTAACACAATTTGGAATCGGTAAAGGTGGATGATCTTCTGCCAGAAAACTATGAAGAAGGTTACGAACAACACCACCATGGGTGGATATCCCGACTCTCTCATATTCATTTTTTGCCACTAAATCTTTAACAACGCTTCTCATTCTTAAAACAGAATCCCAACGTGACTCTCCCCCAGGAAAACTTACTTCTTTATTTTTTAAGTCCATAATCCTGAAGCTTTCCCATAACTCCAAACCGTAATCATTAATAATTTGATCAACTGTTTTACCTTCGGCCTCCCCAAAGTTTGCCTCTCGTAACCTGACTTCTTTATGGATTGGGATATCAAAAGCATCAGCAACAATTTTCCCAGTATCGTAGGCCCTATTTAAATCACTGGTGTAGATCACTTCCAAATCCAATTCTTCCAAAAGAGGAATGAGACCTTTCGCCTGCTGAATCCCCCTTGAATTGAGCTGAGTATTAGTTGAGCCTTGAATACGACTCTCTTTATTCCAATCAGTTTCACCATGTCTAAACAGATAAAATTTCATAGATACTCCCCCTATGATGACAGTAACCCCAAAAAAGGTTACAAAGACCTATGGTTTACTTCTATCTTAAAGCACTCCACATTATTTTTGTAGTGACATGGTTTGCGGGACTCTTTTATTTACCCAGGCTCTTCATTTACTTCACAGAAGCTAACGATAGACCTGAGCAAGAGAAAAAGATCCTTCAAGACCAATTTATGATCATGCAAAAGAGGCTGTGGTATGGAATCACTTGGCCATCTTGTATTGCTACATTTATTTTTGGCTTCTCCCTTCTTATTCAATGGCTTCCTCTTACAGATAATCCTTGGCTTATGGCCAAACTAGGCTTTGTCCTCTTTCTATTTCTTTATCATTTGAGTCTTGGCTCAATTCTGAAAAAACTTGGCAATGGTGAAGTTCCTTACACAAGCAATCAATTGAGAGTCTGGAATGAGGTATCCACCATATTCTTGGTTGCGATAGTTTTCCTAGTCGTTCTTAAAAACTTTCTCAGTATGACCTATGCATTAATCGGATTGATCTTATTTATTGCCATTCTTATGGCCGCAATAAAGCTCTACAAAAGAATTCGGAGTACATAAGCATTTGTAATCACTGAGGTGTAACAAACTCTCTCCTTTGACCACTAATAGACAGCACTTCATCTCAAGCGTAAAAATGAGGTATAAATGAATATGTCTAAAAAAATAACCATTATTAGTCTTTCTCTTTTCTCCCTAGGAGTATTTGCGATGTTCGGCTTTCTAAAAAAATCAGCAGATGATCAAAAGATCGGTTTGATCTCGGCCCACTTAAAAGATATCGACATCAATCAGGTTGATTGGAAGAGCAAAGATAAGGCCTATTGGAAAAAAGTCCTAAGTCCTGTTCAATACAGTGTGACAAGAGAAGACGGTACAGAGCGTGCCTTTACTGGACAGTTTTGGGATAACAAAGAAGAAGGTGTTTATTCTTGTTCCAATTGTGGT
>JAFMBV010000016.1 GCA_017858255.1 Bacteriovoracaceae bacterium | reverse complement strand
TTGGGAGGGTAAAGTGCTTAAAAAAATTTTTATACCAAAGCTCTTTATCTTTATCTTTATCTTTACCTTTGGCTTTATAATATCTGCGAGTTCAATGAGCTGTAAGGACTTAGAAGGGGACTTCTATGCTAAATGCAACAATCACGACTCTGCTTGTAAAAACTTAAAGCTCTGCCAAGATCTACGTCATAAGTGCCCTCAACAAATTGACGAATATGCCTCATGCCAAACTTATAAAGACTGCATTTCAGAGAATTCCCCTCCTAATGGGACCAATCGCAACAGCTGTGTTTACGAGTGGAGCACAGGCCCCAATCAACCAGGAACATGTGCCAATACAAATCGCTTTTTAGACAGCGTCGCTTGGCGCTGCCCAGGTTTTGAAACATATAACGACGTATTCAATGATCGTAATTTTAACTGTGATGGTCATAAAGGTCGTTATTGGAATTCCCATAGCGAATGTAGGCAAGCACGCGCGGCCTATGAGAAATCTATTGAAGAAAAACGCTGTCAGTTCACAAGCAATATTCCCAGCGTTTCAACCTGCAAGGAGGCCTTTAACTCGGTCTCCTTTGGCGATAAAGAACAGGGAATAACAAAGGAGATCATGGATCATTCTCGAGACCCAAATGGTGTTTACAACAATATTGTTGAGTTTCAGAGAGCTTTCTATGAGGATTCAGATTCTGCTAGTGGAGCCAGTGCCAAATAAGTAAAGCCCCCTCTCATTAATGAGAAGGCCTACAATTATCCAACAACGATATTTACGATTTTCTTAGGTACGACGATAACCTTCTTAATAGTCTTACCTTCTAACCATTTTTGAGCAGTTTCACTCTCCAAAACAGCTTTCTCTACCTCATCTTTCCCAAGTTCAATTGGCAGGTCTAATAAGAAACGCATCTTTCCGTTGAAAGACACTGGATATTTAAATGTGCTTTCGACAAGGTACTTTTCCTCTGAGTCTGGCCAACTTGCTTGAGACACAGAGTCTGTATTGCCAAGTAAGTTCCACAATTCTTCGGAAGTATGAGGGGCGAAAGGAGAAAGAGAAATCACAAGTGGCTCTAAGACTTCTTTCTTATTGCATTTGAGCTTACTTAGTTCGTTAACAGCAATCATAAAGGCCGAGACAGAGGTATTAAATGAGAAATTCTCTATATCCTCGCCAATTTTCTTCAAGCAAGTATGTAATATTTTAAGCTCTTCGCCATTCGCTTTATCGTCAGATAATTTTAAGTCCTCACCTTCATGGAATAGGTTCCACAGCTTTATTAAAAAACGATAAACGCCTTCGATACCATTGGTGTTCCACGGCTTTGATTGTTCCAAAGGTCCCAAGAACATTTCATAAAGTCTCAATGTATCCGAACCGTATTTCTCAGCGATGATATCAGGATTCACAACATTGTATTTGGACTTACTCATCTTTTCGATGGCCCAACCGCACTTATAAAACTCCTGCTCGCCCTCTTTTTCAAGGATAAACTCTGCATCTTTAAATTCAGTTCGCCATGACCTGAAGGCCTCCACATCGAGAACATCATTACTTACAATATTTACATCGACATGAATTTCTTGCGTTTCATACTGATCTTTTAAACCAACTGAGACATATTTTTTTTGGTCATTTTTAAGGCGATAAACAAAATTTGAACGTCCTTGGATCATTCCTTGATTCACCATTTTCTTAAAAGGTTCATCCTCGCAAATGGTGCCAAGGTCAAAAAGAAATTTATTCCAAAAACGTGAATAGATAAGGTGGCCTGTGGCGTGCTCGGGACCTCCCACATAAAGGTCTACATTCTTCCAATACTGATTCGCCTCTTTAGAGACTAGCTCCTCATTATTATGAGGATCCATGTAACGTAAATAATAAGCACTTGAACCAGCGAAGCCTGGCATTGTGGAAAGCTCATAAGGATTTCCATCAGCTGTGTGCCAATTCTTTGCTCGTCCTAATGGTGGCGCTCCCTCTTCAGTCGGAAGATAAGCATCAACTTCAGGTAACTCTAGAGGTAGCTCAGAAATATCGAGCATATTAGGCCTTCCCTCTTTGTAATAAACAGGAAAGGGCTCGCCCCAATATCTTTGGCGAGAAAATATAGCATCTCGTAGGCGATAGTTAATTTTCTTAGTACCAAGGCCGCGTTTTTCAACTTCATCGTTCATTTTAACGATGGCCTCTTTTACTGTCAGACCATTAATGAAATCAGAGTTTATGCAAACACCATCCTTTGCATCATAAGAAGCTTCTTGAACATTTTCAGTACCTACTCCCTCAATGACCGGAATGATGGGAAGGTCAAAAGTTTTGGCAAATAAGTGGTCACGCGCATCGTGGGCCGGGACTGCCATAATGGCACCTGTGCCGTAGCCACCAAGCACATAGTCACCGATCCAAATAGGTATTTCTTTACCTGTAAACGGATGAATACAATAACCACCAGTAAAAACACCAGTCATCGTTTTTGTATCCATCATCCTTTCACGTTGAGATTTCTTTTTACAATCTTCAAGGTAATTATCAACGGCAGTCTTTTGAGCATCAGATGTAACTTGAGAAACATAATCACTCTCTGGAGCTAAGACCATAAAGGTCACACCGTAAATAGTATCGGGACGAGTGGTGAAGATATCAAAACCAAAGTCTTTATCTTTCACCTCAAATTTCATTTGAGCCCCAACTGAGCGGCCGATCCAATTGCGCTGCACTTCTTTCATGGATTCAGACCAATCAAGACTATCGAGACGATCAAGTAGTCGTTGAGCATAAGCAGATACTCGCAAACACCACTGCTTCATTACTTTTTGTTCAACGGGGTGACCACCTCTTTCACTCAGACCATCTTTTACTTCATCATTGGCCAACACTGTACCTAGTGCCGGGCACCAGTTAACTGGAACTTCATCTAAATAAGCGATTCGATAATTTTGAAGAGTCTCTTCTTTTTTCTCTTCACTAAAGTCCTGCCATTCCTTCGCTGTGAAACTAAGCTCTTGTGAGCCCCATGCTTTGAGAGATTCTGTCCCAGTCTTTTCAAAGGAAGAAGTTAATTGGGAAATGGGTAGGGCCTTATCCGCTGAAACATCATAATAATGTTCAAACATTTGAGTGAAGGCCCATTGGGTCCACTTATAATATTTAGGATCGCAAGTCTTTACCTCGCGACTCCAGTCAAAAGAGAAGCCAATTTTATCGAGCTGTTCGCGATAACGTTTAAGGTTTTCTTCCGTCGTCACGGCAGGATGAGTACCCGTTTGAATAGCATATTGCTCGGCGGGTAGACCAAAGGCATCGTAGCCCATGGGATGCAAAACATTGAAACCTTTATTGCGTTTATAGCGAGCATAAATATCTGATGCAATATAACCAAGGGGGTGGCCGACATGCAGACCCGCTCCCGATGGGTAAGGAAACATATCTAACACATAATACTTAGGTCTATTTGATTCAGACTCCGTTTTAAAGGTCTGATTTTCGGCCCAATACTTTTGCCACTTCTTATCAATTTCTAGGAAATCATAGCTCATAACGCACTCATTCAATGGAGGTTTAAAACCTCTCTAAAATAAGCGATTTCAAGGCTTTTGTCTAAAGTGGCCGCTTATGAATCTCTCAGGCAAGGATCAAGAGCTGATACCTCTTCTGGAGTTTCAATAACCTTTTGAGTCCCGTGCCAATCAAAGACTAAACCACTGGCACGCAACTGCAGGCCGCGATGGTCTTTGTTTCTACGCCCATAAGCAGGATCGCCCATAATTGGGTGACCAGCACCTTCGAGGTGTTTACGAATCTGATGGGTCCGCCCAGTACCAAGGCGTAGTTCTAAGTAAGTACGATTTTCTAAACGCTCAACAACTTTAAAGTAGGTAATGGCCTTTTTACCATCGATCATCTCATCGAGCCTTCCCTCTTCTTCAGCAACCTCGCCCAACACCCAAGCATGATAGATCTTCTGCACAAGAGTCCCACGCCATTTCGCGCTCAGAAGTTTTGCTGATTTTGCATTATGAGCGACAACCATCACCCCGTCCGTTTCCCTATCAAGCCGGTGAATAAGAAAAGGCTCATTTTTAGTCTGTTTTTCAATCCTACGAAGCAACGACAAGGAATCTCCGTACTTCGTACCTTGTGAGAGAAGACCGGCAGGCTTGTACCAAGCACTCCAGTCTCTTTCATTTTTTATCAATTGTGGCTCTAGGTCATCGGCTTCTTTTTGGCGCTCAAAAAGCATCGGATCATAGTAAAACTCAACAATATCTCCTGCTCTGATGGGACTCTTTGCGCGACGGACCCGTCTGAGGGCCTTGCTATTTCCCTTTTTTAGCCAACAGGAGCCCTGAATCATGGCCTCTTTTAAAATTGATTTTGAAAGCGGTAGCTCACTATCTAGAAAATCGATGACTTGGACATCGTCTCCCTTGGGAACGGCCTTTTTAAAGATAACTTTCTTCTTCATCACTTTCCCTTTGAGGACGCTCTAGACACGCTAATACCATTAAGGCAAACTTCGCCACATGACAACACCACTTATAAAAGCTCATGGGCTTCGCAAACAATTTATTAGTTATAAAAAAAATCCCGGTATCATGGGAAGCTTTACCTCATTTTTTAAGAGAAATCCCGTTTATAAAGACGCTGTGAAAGGATTTAACCTCGAGGTCAATAAAGGTGAGATAGTGGGCCTGCTTGGCCCTAATGGAGCCGGCAAAACGACATTAATGAAAATGTTTACGGGTATTATCGTCCCCACAGAAGGTGAGCTAAAAATTCTCGGCTCCAATCCCTGGGAGCGTGATAAGAACTTCAGAAAACGAATTGCACTTGTCATGGGCCAAAAGTCTCAACTCTGGTGGGATATTCCGGCCATGGATAGTTTTCTTTTGCTTCAAAAGTATTACGAAGTTTCAAATGATCACTTCAAGCAGCGTATTGATAAAATGAGCTCTCTCTTAGGTGTCGAGGAGCTACTCCATATTCATGTAAGAAAACTCTCCTTGGGAGAGCGAATGAAGATGGAACTAATGGCCTCCCTTCTACATAATCCAGAAGTTATCTTTCTTGATGAACCCACTATTGGCCTTGATCTTGTGGCCCAAGAAAATATTCGCAACTTTATTAAAGATTATCATCGTGAAACAGATTGCGGCATCATCATTACCTCCCATTACATGCAAGATGTTAATGCACTTTGCGACCGATTGGTCCTCATCTTTGATGGTGAAAAAGGTTACGACGGTACACTTGAAGATTTCGAAGACATCTTAGGCAGTGACAAGAGCGTTTCCTTTTCTTTTAAGGAAGCTCAGAATCTTGAACATCCTCTTTTTCAAGGATTAGACACTACCTGGAATGACGAAAGAACGAATGTTGATATCAGACTCCCTGAAGAAGACCTTTGCCTTCTAAGCGCCAAAATTATAAGTGACCTTCCCGTTGAAGACTTTGCGACAGAAAAACTTCCCATCGAACGCGTGATGAAGGAACTCATGAATAATCCTGAAATCTTGCGCCAAAGAAGAGGTTCGTTAAAAAGTGTTTAAAGACCTAACTCTAACAAATATTGGAAAATGGTGGATCACCATTCAAATCAGCTGGGTTAAGCACACGGCCTATCGTCTTAATTTCTTCTTACAAATTATAGGCCCAGCACTGGTTTTCTTCTTTGTTAAATACAACCTATGGGCCTCTATTTATGCAGGAGACAGTGAGCAAATTATTCGTGGTTTTAACTTTGAAAAGATGATCAACTACCATATCTGGGCTTTTGTTGTGGCGCTTGTTGCCCAAGGACACGGCTCTTGGAATCTTGCAGAGGATATTCGTTTAGGGCGTATTTCAAGCTATTTAATTTATCCTTTTAACTTTTGGGAATTTCACACCGCGAGTTGGCTTTCTTTTCAAGTTATCCAGATGATTATTGCTGCCTTCACCTTGGGAATCATTAGTTATTTTGGTCTTCTGATCTTTCCAAGTTTCGATTATTTTCTTATTGGCGTGGCCTACACCTTATTTATTTCGCTCTTTTGGTTTACGCTCCAATACCTCACGGGAGTCATGGCCTTCTGGCTAGAAGAAACATGGATTTTAAGAGTCATGTTGAATACTGTTGCCTACTTCCTTTCCGGCGCGATTATTCCGCTAGACCTATACCCTAAGTGGATTGTTGATATTCTCAACTACACACCCTTTCCTTATTTGACTTATTACCCCATTAAAATTTTCATGGGAGAACTCACAAACCTTTCATTGGGTCTTTATATCATTTCTTTTTGGACGATTGTCTTTGCCATTATCAATCACTTGGTTTGGAAAAAAGGCATCAAGCTTTATACTGCGGCGGGGATGTAGAGATGCTGAAAAAACTTTCCCACTACTGGGACGTTTACAAGAAATTTGTCTCCACTTCCGTTTCTGTAGAAACTAGTTTCCGTACAAGCTTTATTCTGCTGATCTTTATGGACTTCTTCTTCTTCTTTTCTTCAATAGGCTCCGTAAGCTTTATCTTTGACCATGTTGTAAATATTGGTCCTTGGGAAAAGAATCAACTTCTCTTTTTTCTCACCTTTATGCTGATGATTGATAATCTTCACATGATGATCTTTTCTCAAAGTTTTTGGGAGTTTTCCTTTCATATTAAAACAGGCCAGCTCGATTACGTTATTTTAAAACCTATGAATACAATCTTTAGTGTTTTCTTTCGCCACTTCAGAGCTTCCAGTCTTTTTAATACTCCGCTCTTTCTAGGGTATTTAATCTACTATGGAATTCAGGTTAACCTAACGGCCTTTGATTGGGTCATGCTGCCTTTTTTAATCGTCCTTTCACTAGCGCTTCTGGTTGTTATTGAATTTATCTTGAGTACTTCGATGTTCTGGCTAACAGACGGCATGGGAATTAACTTCCTTAGAATGCAGATGCAACAACTTGCTCGTTGGCCTAACTTTATTTACCAAGGACTCATTCGCAAGGTCTTAACAGTAGTCTTACCCATCTTGCTAGTCGGTTCTGGCCCCGTTCACTTTCTTCTCGATAAAAATGCCTGGCAACTTCTCGCCACAATGGTAGTGGCCTTAGTGATCCTGACGTTTGTCCTATTAGCTACGTGGAAAGTTGGCCTTAGGCGTTACGACTCTGCGAGTTCGTAATCATTAATAATACAGGCAATCTGCTGCTAAGAGTCAGAATCATCAAGCTATAATCTACTCACCCTTGCGCTTCAAACTTTGAACCCCATTTTAAACGCATGACAAATTTAATACTAACCCAATTACCATGGCCTGCCCTTGGACTCCTCGTGAGCCTCCTTGTTGGTGGACTAATTTTCTCCAATCAGGATATGCTAGAGGACCCATTAAAAGACTCCACGCCCCCTGAGGAAAAATGCAGAGACAAGCCCTGTATATAGTTGCCCTTTTATGCCTAATTCTTAGGCCCTCTTACGCACAAATAACAAAAAGTCTCAATGGAAAGGCCCAACCTTTATGGGAAGCGGGAGCCGGTTTTGTTGCCGCAAATGTCCCGGCCTACCCTGGCTCCGAAGACAGCAATAATTTCTTCATACCAATACCAACCTTCTTTTACCGTGGAGATGTTATTCGTGCGGATGAGGAAGGTGGCATGCGTGGTCGTTTCCTCAAGACAGAAGACTTTGAAATCAATCTTAGTATTGGTGGTTCATTACCTGCGAGTTCAAAAGATGTGGCGGCACGCTCAGGAATGCCAAGCCTAAAAACGATGGTTGAGTTAGGCCCTGGTCTTCTGGCCACTCTTTGGAGAAAAAGAGGCGTCCAAAGTTATAAGCTCGGCCTCAATATTCCCCTAAGAGTGGCGTTCAATGTTGACTTCTTTGAGGCGAAAGAACGAGGGCTTGTCTTTAATCCCCTTCTTTATTTCATCACGGAGAATCTCGTCGGAAAGAGAGTCTTTACGTTTTCTAGTATTTCCAGTGTTGTTACATCTCAAAAATTTCAAAGAGTTTTCTATCAAGTCGATCCTCAATTCGCTCTTCCCACCAGACCGACTTATGCAGCACAGTCCGGTTATTTAGGAACAACCTTTTCACAAGGCTTCAGTAAACTTCTCTTTGGTGAAGTTAATGCCTTCGTAGGCGTCAATTGGACCAACCTAAGAGGTACTGCAAATAGTGAGTCTCCTTTATTTAAAAAACAGGATAACTTTTCAGCAGCAATTGGTTTTGTTTGGTGGTTTTATGAATCGAGTTCCCGTGAACAAATATAGTTAATAGCTTATGAACCTGCATCAGCAACTCACTAATCTCCTCAAAGAATTTGATACCCCTTACACCTCAATAGAACATGCCTCAACTATGACATGTGCAGCTTCGGCGGCAGCGCGTGGAGAAGATAAGAAAATTGGCGGAAAAACTCTTTTATTAAAAGATAAATTGGACTTTCGTCTCTTTGTCATGAGTGCCGCTTTAAACTTCGACTCTCAAAAAGCTCGTCAAATATTAAAAAGTCATAAATTACGATTTGCAACCAAAGAAGAACTCCTTAAACATACTGGTGCCATTAGCGGCACTTTGCCTCCATTTGGCCGCCCCTTACAAAATTTTGACCTCTATATTGACCCATCTGTCCTCGACAATGACAAAATAGCCTTTAATGCAGGTCTTCTGACTTGCTCTTTTATTATGAATACGCAAGATTGGTATAAGCTTGTTAAGGATCATGCTCAATTAGCAAGCTTCACTAAAAAAGGATGAACAATGGCCGATTCAATCTCCCCTATCTTTGATCCCGAGCAGTGGCTTGAAGTACCTGGGTTTTCTTTTACAGACATCACTTATCACCGTGCAAAAAATCAGGGAACAGTTCGTATTGCTTTTCACCGACCAGAGGTAAGAAATGCTTTTCGTCCTCATACCGTAGATGAATTATATCAGGCGCTAGAGCATGCTCGCGTAACGAGTGATGTCGGCTGTGTTCTCCTTACCGGCAACGGACCTTCTGAAAAAGATGGTGGCTGGGCATTTTGTAGTGGCGGCGATCAAAGAATTCGTGGCAAAGACGGCTATAAGTATGAAGGCGAAGGAAAAATTGATCCGGCCAAGCTAGGCCGTCTTCACATTCTAGAAGTTCAACGCCTTATACGTTTTATGCCAAAAGTTGTCATCGCTGTTGTTCCTGGCTGGGCGGTTGGCGGCGGTCACTCTCTTCATGTCGTTTGCGATATGACCATTGCCTCAAAAGAGCATGCTATCTTTAAACAAACTGATCCAGATGTTGCGAGTTTTGACTCTGGCTATGGCTCTGCCTATTTAGCAAAAATGTGTGGTCAAAAAAGGGCAAGAGAGATCTTTTTCTTAGGTCTAAACTATTCAGCTCAAGAGGCCTTTGAAATGGGAATGATCAACAAGGTCGTTCCTCATACAGACCTTGAAAAGGTTGCTTTAGAATGGGGAAAACTTATTAATTCAAAAAGCCCTACGGCCATGCGTATGCTTAAATATGGTTTCAATCTAGCGGATGATGGACTTGTCGGTCAGCAACTTTTTGCAGGCGAAGCCACTCGCCTGGCCTATGCAAGTGAAGAGGCCAAAGAAGGTAGAGACGCTTTTCTTGAGAAGAGAGACCAAGATTATAGCTCTTTTCCATGGCATTACTAAACTCCCTCAATTATAGAGACGCCCTAGAGAAATATCAGGACAGTGAGATCGATCAAAGCATCGGTCTCACCTCACCTCTAAAATCTAAGTTCCAAGATAAGGACAAAGAGTCTTACAGCGATGGACTTACTGGTGTTGATGCCCTCTTTACGAGCTACCAAGATTTTCTGACCATCCATGATGATCTTATTAAAAGGAACCTTAAAAGTTTTGGTGACCTAGGTGCAGGGAACTGTCGCTCTAAAATTCTTTTTGACCTAATACAAGCGCCCTTTTCTTCTGTTGCTTTCGAATTTGTTCCTGAAAGAATTTCTGCGGCCCGTAGTTGCTACCAATCTCTTGGGCTAACTGACAACGAAGGACTCATCGAGGCGGATCTCAAAAGCTATCAGCTTCCTCAACTTGACGCCTACTTTATCTACCTTCCTGTTGGAGAGACTCTAAAACATATTATTCACCAACTAAAAAACCATTCCATCAAGAGAGTTCCCTTTCTCTATGTCATCGAGTCTCACGGCGACCTTATTAACTACTTAGAAGATCAACTCCCCACTCTCAAGAAATTAGACGAACTCCCCCTTACAGGAACCAGACATAATCCAAATATTAATGTTTATCAGCTTTCTAACTGTAGCGAACAATTAGAACGTGAGCAGGAGCTTATTAAAAAGTCACAATCAGCTCTACTTTCTCAAAAAGGCTTTAGTTTACAAAACTTAAGCCCCTGGGAAAAATACTTCTTATTTGATACTTATCAAGAATCATCAAGTTTACAGTTTATTGTTAAAGAAGAGAATTCTTCTTGGTTGGCGTCTATTGAGGGATGGCAATATGGCATACAACAAGGAACAGTTGAGACGAAATTTCCATACCGTATTCATCGGCTTGAGCAGCTGGTCGCCATCACAGAGCCTCCAAAAGCGTGGGTTCAATTCGTAAAAGAGCGTAGAGATACATTTAAACCACCACTTAGCTCCATTAAAAAACTAATTATTGCCCCGAAGACAGCATTAGAGAGAGCGAACGGAGACCTTGAACCCATTTTAGAAGAATGGACTAAAGTTGAACTTATGCCTCTTTAAAATCGTGTTAAAATAGTCGCGATGAATTTCTTTTCTAAAAATCATATTCTTCTGAGCTACTTGATGATTCCATTAGGAGTCATCATTGTATTAACGGATCATCTTTTTTTAAATTTATGGTTTCAAAACTCCACTCCAACAGATCCTCATTCACTTTTTATCTTTAATCTTATTTTTGGTCTCCCCCATGTATTGGCCGGGAACATTCAACTTCTTGATAATGAATACATTAAGTTTCATAAGACAGGCATTGTCATTTGTTGTCTTTTTAGTTTGCTCTTTCCTTGGAGTATTATCTCGGGGCTTGGTATTGGTGTCTTTATAACCATGGAATATGGAATTTCCTCTTTTCATGCAGCTGGACAACAAGTCGGCATAGCCACCCTTTTCTCTAGCTTCGATAGGAGATTCTATAGTGTTTGGAAATGGAGCACTAGAATTGTTATCGCAATAACCGCGATTAGGGCCATCGAGTATAAAGTGTTTTCCACTTATTTTGATGGTGGTCTCGATCACTTGATTTTAGCTCTATTATTTACCTCAACTGTAACTGGGCTAATGATTTATAGGAGCTGTGATAAAAAGGTTGGTAAAGTTTATATTCTTGCCAATCTTTTAATGACCTATTCTATTTATAGCTTTCAACAACTAAACTATCCTTTTATTTCTATTCTATGCCTTCGCCTGCCTCACGACGTGACTGCTTTTCTTTTTTACATGAACCATTCGAGGATACGAAATAAAAATGTTGATCATAACTGGTTGGTGCGTTTTTTCCCACTCCCTAACTTTATGAAAGGCTATTTCCTTCCTCTCTTAACCATACCTTTGGCATTTTTTTTAGACAGTTGGGAGATCTTTTTCCTCGCTAATGCTTTCTTCTCTTACTTGCATTACACCAGTGAAAACTTCTTTTGGAGAGGAAATGGCCTCGCCTTAAAGTCTGTTCAAATTAATTGATTTTTAAAAGAGAACTTCTCAGAAGCTGGACAAGTAGACCTTGCCCAGCTTCCTCATCGAAGTGTGTGGAGAAGAATGTGACTATAAAGAAAAGACGGAGGGAACTTTTCTTTGCCTGTTAGTCACAGGGAGTTTTTAGAAAATATACTTTTAGGTCCTTCATTATAAAATCCATGGCCGTCATTCGTCGGACCGGAGACATTGAAGGACCCATAATCTCTCTTACTCATCACTCTTTGCAGGGACGAATGAGTAGATGTTGATTTAGAATTTGTGGCACCGTGAGCCCCTATCGGTAGGACAATAAGGCGAGTGTTGGTGTTGTGATAAAACCACATAGTGATTAATACAAGACTGGTTATAAAAACCAAAAGAAAAATAAGAAGAGCATTAATCACGGTGCCACCTAGAGCTAAGATTGATCCAACCATCAATCATTCCTTAAACTCAATTTAGTACGTGGACGAAAAAGTTGATACTTCGCTAGAGCGAATTGACAGAGACTTTACAAATAAAGGGGATCGTATTCACTTAAGAGCGTGAGCGCCGCAGCAAAACACACAATCAAATCAGAGTATTATCGAAGACAAATAAAGCCAGGTTTTAACTTACTTACTCTTTCACATTGGCTTAACCACTCGCCTGCCTTGTAATAAGCAAATCCAAAAAACCAAGTCACTTTCTTCATACTTTTTTCAAGAGTAAAATAAGGAGGAAGTACTTCAGGAATAGTCCCATCAACTTCATAGCACCAGCCATAAGAGCGCATCTCAAGTCTATTAATAATCTCTATGGCCTCTTCTCCGACAGGAGTTCCCAGCATTGTATTAATACCAAGGTCACTACCAATATACTCAACACCAAGTTTATCCAACATCGTCGTTGTCAAAGAACCAACGTCAGAATAATCGGCCTCAACCTTCTCTAAATACATTGAATGGCCAGTACAGGGGTCTTGAATTTCAAAACTAAGGGCAAGAGACTTATAAGGGAAAAAAGTAAGGACTAGAGTGAGACATAGAAATTTAAACATATGAACCTTAAATATTTGCCCCTCTCCCGAAAGAGAGGGCCAACACAATTACTCTGCTGATTCTTCAGTTGGAGCTTCAGTAGTTTCTTCAGCTACTGGCGCTTCTTCTTTCTTTGGCATGGCAACCTTAATAAGACCTTCACCAAGAAGAACTTTTACTTTCTCTTCTTTGTTGATCCACTTCCCTTTAGCGTTTTTAACACCAAAGCGACCATTTCTTTTCTTAAGAATTGTGAATTCCTTTGTTTGCTTTACAACTTCCATGACATCTCCTTTTGATTTTGGTCACTACTCGTTTACTTCTAAGAATGCGGTAATATAGAGGCCTAAACTGAAAATATCAAGTTGTTTGCATCGCATTATCAATATGAGTTATGCTATAATTACATAGAGCCTAGACCCAAGCTCCACCGAGAACCCTTACAAGGTATGAAAGGTATGGGCAGATACTTTATTGGCATCCCTATTCCCTCTGAAATAAAGAAAAAGCTCAAGGTCCAGAGTTGGCCGGGTTTAAGCCGCTATAAGGACCAAAAGCTCGTTCCTCAAAACAATTGGCATATTACTCTCGCCTTTATTGGCCAACTTAATGAAGAGAAACTTGAGGAGCTTAAAAGCCTTCTGCAAGTATTTTCATGGGGTGAAGGCTTTAAGGTTAGTATTCGTAATTTTGGTGCCTTTCCTTCCTTTGAAGATGGTCGAGTTTTATGGATGGGTTGTGAAAAGGGTCAGGATGAAGTCACTTCATTGGCCAATAAAATTAGGCGTCAACTAGATGAACTTGAAATTTCTTATGATCCTAAGCCCTTTGTTCCCCATGTGACCTTGGCCCGCTTGCGAACTCCTAAGAACCTGTCTCGCTTGGCCGACAATGGAAAGATGAAACAAGAAGTATCTTTTCAAGCCGAAGAAATCGTCCTCTATGATTCTGAAAAGGAAAAACATCCCTATGCCATTGTTGAGAGAGTCTCTCTGAGTAGCGTATGACATTCAACTTATCACTTCCCCACTCACCAGCATGTGAACGCAACCAAGACCCTATAAAAGAGGTTCTTGAAAAAGAACTAGGCCCACAGCAAAATCTTCTCGAAGTTGGTTTTGGAACTGCTCAACATGCTTTTTACTTTTCTCGCTTCTTTCCACAAGTGACTTATTTTGCTGGTGATCGCGAACAAGCTCACATTAATTTTCTTCAAAGAAGCCAAGTTCTAGGTGCACCCGATAATTTGAAAGGACCCTATCAAATAACCGCTACAGATGAGACTGTCCTGCACAACCTTGATATTAAGTCATTTGATACTATTTATACGGCGAACACTCTCCACATTATGAGCTGGAAAGAGTCTCTTAGCTTTTTAAAGTTTGGTGGAGACCACTTAAAAAGTGGAGGTAAGCTACTTATTTATGGGCCCTTTGTATTTGAAGGTAAATTTACGAGTGAGAGCAATAAGAGCTTTGATGAAAGTCTGCGTCTTAGTGACCCGAGAATGGGTATACGATCTTTTGAAGAAATTGAAGAAGTACTCCAGAGAAAGGGTCTTAGTCTCATCAGAAAATATGATCTTCCGGCCAATAACCAAATGCTAGTATTTCAGAAAGAAGAATCTTAGAAACCGCCAAAACTTACATTAATTTCAGCTACTTATAGACTAAAAAACCCTCATTTTCCGACACTTTTAATCCGAAAAGTTAGTTGTGAAATACATGTTCCTGATCCTGCCATTATTTGCTCTCGCAACTAACTCCTATTCGCAGAGCCAGCGCCTGTCACAGGGTTTTATAGAGGCCGTAATTTCCTTAAATCAGGACGCTTCAAACCTTAAAGGACAGGAAATTTACTGCCGTACAGGACCTATAGACCAACAATTAGGACCTGAATTCCCTGAGCATATTGACCGCTGCATGAAAGACCTTTGTGGCAATCCTCAACAAAACCCAACAACAACCTTAACAGACCATAATATCCATCAATTCGTTCTTCCTGATGCTGATAAAAATATGGAATCAATGAATAAGGCGATTCAAGCAGCGGTATTAACAGAAGTTGATAGTAACTATGATTATATTTCTGCCGCCAGAAAGTTAATGGTTAAAAATAATCTCCAAGTAAACCCCAATGATATGAGTGCCAAGAATTGGCAAAATATTCTTCATAATGTTTACGGGCCTTTTATCCAAATGTACCAAGATCAGGCAGCACATAGAGATAAACGTTTTAAGGTTTCAATTGATCGCTCCGTACAAAATGACATAAAAGAAGAGCACCTTACTTTTTTAAATGATTTTGTTTCTCAACTTAAAAATCACGTTAACCAAGGTCCTTGGTTTGTGAAGATTAAATACCTTAGCGTTAGCCTGACCGAGGCCAAAAGTCTTTTAATGGAAAATTATCAGACCATGCAAGCACAAATGAAGGAGTCTCTAGATAATGACTCAATTTTTTCCTTAGGAACTTTTTTCGAAAGTCATGAGGAAAAGCAAATGGATCGAATTGAGCAAGCTATCGAAAATCTAGATAATTTATCTTTGAAAGAAATTCAAATCGTAACCCAAGATCTAATCGAAGTTCATGCAGAAGTCACCGAGAACTCTGCAAACCTCCAAGTAAACTTTTGCCAAACAGGGCCTTGCCGTGAAGGGGTCCAAACCTACCTAGATCAAATGGATGTCGAAAACACCATAAACACAATCGAGTCTCAAAATAATCCATTAAGGGCCGCGAGTATAATGGATCAATGCCGCTTTAAGGTTCTCGCTGACAATATTATAACTCCAGATCCTCGTGCTATTAAAGAAGCGTTTCCGGAAGTCCTAAAAAACTTTAATGATAATGTATTAACTAATTATAGTGCCCATTCAAGAGCCGCTTTTAATCAGATTGCTCAAGATGAATTAGAAATAAATGCAATAAAAACAGAGACCAGTAATATTCAAAATAATCTCACCCAAAGTTTTGAAGAATTGGCCAGCAATAATGAACTTCTTAACCATCAAAGGAAAAGCTTAAGTAGTTCAGATGTCGTCTCTTGGCTCTTTCAAAAAAACATCGGTTCAAAGGTTAATTATGAAGAAGGTATCAACTGGCAGATGGATGCCTTTTCAAATATCAATCCTTGTCAGGGACAAAGACCCGACTTAGGAGGAGATATGTTTAGAGTAAATAAGCCAGAAGAGGGCAAGAGTCCTTATGAGATAATGGTATCCCCTCATACCTGTAGCCATCTTGGTTCCGGAAAAGGAACACTAGCGCACGAAATGGGACACTTCTTAAGCCGCCTCTTTCTGGATGGTCGATTGAGCCAAGAATCTTATCAATCTTATACCCAGCTGCGCTCATGCTCATCCATGGCCTACAAAGGCATAGAACCAATGATGCAAGTACCTGGAGTCCATCCCTATGATACTCAAAAAACAGAAGAAGATGCTGCGGATTTAATTGGAATTTTGGCAATGAGAACACAAGGTCAAGAACCTACCCCAGCAAGCTGTGCGCTTTTAATTCCAAATCAATATAATACGGGTTATGACCATCGCAGCCTGATAAATTTGGCCGGGCGTCACTCTGAGGCTCCGCTCAGGGTATTAACGGAGGCCATCCATCAAAGCCGAATATTGAGCCCCGCCTGTAGAGAACTCATTATGGCGAATAAAGATCACGTGAGGTTCGGCAAATGTTTTTAATCATAGGTCTTATTATTAGCTTAGGTAATATAGAGGCAAAAGAGCTCACTTATCGCTTTGGAGAGAAGTCCTACCATGTGACTTATGATCAAGAGAAACTTAGTCTAAAAACAATTGATATTTACCTAACAATCAATGCGACAAAGTGTTTTCAGAGCAACTATTTTTCTCTCTATAAAAATTTAGACTCACTTTTTCAAGGTAGCGTTATCCCCAATGACAGTGCTGCAAAGGGTATTTACCTTACTTATAAAAGCAAAGAGTATAAGATTCCAGCAGACACCATCATTGGCCAAAGGATATTGGAAATACCACGCAGTTTTATCCAATATAAGCTCATGGAAAAAAAACAATGTGGGTCTTCAAATGCTAAATAAAGGAATATAACAGCACTATGGAAAAGATAATTAAGCTACTGAGCCAATCAGGTTATATTCATGTCATAAGTACCCTGACTCTTCTTCTTTTGGTTTTAAGTCTCAGAAGCCTTTTTATGACGAAGGTTCGTAAGTCCGATTGGCGTACTGAGGACAAAAGAAAGTGGTATGTCATTATTCGAAATTGGTCTTCACTGACAATTGTTTTTGGGCTTCTCATTATTTGGGCAACTGAACTAACAACTTTTGCCTATTCAATCATTGCTATCACCGGTGCACTCATTATCTCTGGCAAGGAGCTTATTCTCTGTCTTCATGGTGGCCTTCTCAGAGTATTTAATAGCATGTTCAAAGTAGGAGATAGAATTGAGATTGATGGTATTCGTGGAGACGTCCTCGATGCCAACCTGATGATCACCAAAATTTTAGAAATTGGTCCTAGTAACTTTACTCACCAATTTACTGGACGATCGATTATTATCCCCAACTCCCTCTTTTTATCAAAAACAGTGATCAATGAATCCTTTATGCATAAATACGTTCTTCACGTATTTAAAATCTCTTTTGGTCGAGAAGAAGACTGGCAAGAGGCAGAAGACTGCATGATGAAAGCAGCAAGAGAAGAGTGTTTGCCTTTTATGGAAAAGGCACGTGAAAATATGGAGCGACTAGCGTTTAGAGAAGGAATAGAAGTTCCTAGTGTAGAGCCAAGAATTACTTATAAATTTTCAGGTCCCAAAGAGCTAGAAATGATTATTCGTATCCCAGCTCCTGCCTCTCGCAAGGGCAATATTGAGCAGCAGATACTCAAGAGTTTTATGAAGATGTACCTCATAAAAAAACCTGTCGAAGCTGAAAGCTAGAACATGGCCAAAAAGAAATCCGGTGGCGATCAATTTGATTTATTCTATGCCCAGTTCTACAAAGAACGCTGGCCTCAACTTAGAGAGTCCTTAGTTGGACCCAAATCACATGTCATTTTAAAAAACCCCTATCACCCCTTAGTGCTTGAGAATGTCACTAGCTTTCATGGCCACCCCAACCTTTTTGTGGGCAAGGAAGAACTTCCTCAACCTCAGGGAGAAGACCTTTTTCCCTATTACTTTCTTGATGGTGCCTCTGCCTATGCTCCTTTGGCACTTGATATCTCTCCAGGTGATAAGGTTCTTGACCTCTGTGCTGCTCCTGGAGGAAAGAGTTTAATCATGGCCTTTGCACTTGCTGGGAAAGGTCATCTGTCGGCCAATGATAAATCTGAAAATAGAAGGTTTCGCTTACAGAAAGTTCTTAGAAGTTACCTACCTCCAGAAGTTTATAAAGAAACTATTCGCATAACTGGTTTTGATGCTTCCTCCTGGTGCCTCTTTGAAAAAGAGGCCTACGATAAGATTCTCTTAGATGCCCCTTGTAGTTCAGAGAGACACGTTTTAGATTCTCCAACGCATCTATTAGATTGGCGTCCTGGACGCACGAAGAGATTGGCCGCAAACCAGTGGACCATGCTGGCATCCGCTTGGCTTGTCTTAAGATATGGCGGTCGCCTAGTGTATTCAACCTGCTCTCTTTCACCTTTAGAAAATGATGGAGTTGTTTCAAAACTTGTTAAAAAATTTGGGAAGGAAGTAGTGATTTCTAGACCAGAAATTCCCGGAGGAGAGGCCACAGAATGGGGAACAATTCTTCTTCCCGATAAGTCAGGCCATGGTCCCTTTTACTTATCCATTATGGAAAAAGTTAACTCTTCAGACGATAAATCTTAAAAGGAATATTCAATTCACTAAATTGATCAATCCATCTCTTTTGAGAGGCCTGTATTTGATCATTCGGTGACTTAACTTCCCCTAGTAAGTAATCACCCTTTTTACGATAAAGAAATAAATCAGGTAAACCACTTTTATATTGGCGTGGATCTTTAAGGATTTGCAGACAAATTTGTAGCACATCTTTTTTGGGAACATTATTGCAGATTTTTTTTAAGTTCTTAGGATCTGTTCTCTTCCAATCAGTTAAACGACAAGCAGTAGACCACTTATCTTCATAAAGCCTAATAATCTCTTTATCCCATGCTTCATGATGCTCCCAATAGAGGACCTTTTTCTCAATGGCCTTTTTTTGTCTTTGGTAAAATCCCCCACTATAAAAATCACGTGGTGCCTGTTCAAAAGGATGATAAAAAACTCCAGGACCGCTGGTCCAAAACTCCTCCCAAAAAAGAAGGGCACATATCGTGGTCCAATAATGGTTTTCACAATAAAAACCCTTAAGGCTCTGACTGATGAGATGATCTAAAACTTGCTTCTCTACTCGACCAGACTTATCCCAAACGAGGGGAAGAATATCCTCTGCAGGTGTTGGTAACTTTTTAACCAATTGATAAGGAAGACCAAGTTTCCTTTTCATTTTCTCCCTAAAAAATTCTGCAAAATAGCGTTCACCTTCGGATAGAGGTGCCTCGATTATAAGTTCACACTGCTTTAATGCTTTTTTTGGTTGCTCCATTTTATCATAAAGTCTTGCGACTCTCTCCCTGGCGGGTATTAATGAAGACTTTTGATAAAGTTTCAAGGCCAATTCATAGACCTTCTCACTCTCAACCAATTTTGCCATCAAGTTATAAGAACGAGAAAGACGTCTTTGTAAGGAAGAGCTCTTTAGTTTAATTTTCCTTATCTCTTTGAAAATCTTTTCAGCAGCTTCTAGGTCCTTTAGGTCACAGGCCTCCCATAAATGAGAATGGAGAACGGCCCAACTAAAATGTGCCTCTAAGTGACCTCTACCTTCAAAATAACGGGTCTCCTTATCAATCTTGATTTTCTCGAATTTCATAACCCCCAAATCTTCTAAAATAAATTGGGCCATATCCATATCGAGACTTCCAAAGAAGAGAAGTTTAAATTTTTCAACCTGCTCACAAAAAAGTGGCCAAAGAAGTTTGTCTTGCGAAACTGCCCACTCGTAACATTCTTCTTCGTAGGGAGCACATGCCTCGAGTAAAGCATCTCTTTTTCCTGAGACTTTAAGTTCTGGGTGATGACTTTTTAAATAGCTAGCGATCTCTTTCACAGTGAAAGGATCTAAAAAATCTGGAAATTCAAGTAGAGGATTGATCTCAATAAGTGCGCTCCCTTCCAACTCAGTCACCGCTTTATCAAGATCTATTTCGGGGTAAGACAATTTAGACTGGCGATAAAAAGATTTGCTTCGCAGGGCCAAACGCACAAAGAGTTTTTGACCATTTTCGCTAACTTGTGAAAATTTCTTTAAAAAGACCTTGTCGTCTTTTTGCAAGATGTCCTCATAAACCTCCTCCACGAAGCTCAGAAGTTTATGAAAATTGGTTAAGTAGTAGCCCTCTTCAAGAGTAATGCCCCGAGGACTAGGTCTTTTGCGTATGGCCATAGCTTAAAGGTACTCTCTTGAACATTAGACTGTCTAATGCGAAGGCCTTACAATACCTAAATATTTAAATCAACTTTGATCTACTGATAAATTTAGATAAGGGGCACAACCATGAAACTGATGAACTATTGTTTGGGAAACTGGCAAGAAGGCCTGGGCCCGGGTTCAGAATTAAGAGATGCCGTCTTTGGTAATGTTGTTGCTACAGCATCAAGTGATGGACTTAATTTTGAAGAAATTCTTCATTATGGACGCACAGTCGGAACTCCTTCCCTTCATAAAATGACGTTTCACGAAAGAGGTCGCGCCCTTAAGGCCTTGGCCCTTCACCTGACTAGCAAAAAGAATGAGTTTTATAAAGTAAGTTATCAAACAGGGGCCACAAAAATAGACTCTTGGATTGATATAGAAGGTGGCATTGGTAACCTTTTTGCTATGGCCTCAAAAGGTCGGCGTGAAATGCCCGATGATATCCTCTATGTTGATGGAAAAGCGGAGATCTTATCGAAGAATGGTACTTTTATCGGTCACCATATTTATACACCTAAAAAAGGTGTGGCCGTTCATATCAATGCCTTTAACTTTCCTGTTTGGGGCATGCTTGAGAAAATTGCGGTTAACCTTCTTGCTGGTATGCCAGCCGTTGTAAAGCCTGCAACTGCAACTTCGTACCTAACAGAAATTGTCTTTAAAGAAATCATTGCCTCTAAAATATTACCTGAAGGTGCTGTCCAACTCATTTGTGGTGGAGCTCGCGAGCTACTAAATTTTGTCGACTCTCAAGATGTTGTCACCTTTACCGGAAGTGCGACTACTGGTCAGATGTTAAAGTCCAATAAGCGAATCATTGAAAGATCTGTGCCCTTTAATATGGAGGCGGACAGCTTAAACTGTTCTATCCTGTGCCCAAAGGCCGATCCTAATAGTGAGGAGTTCCAACTCTTTATTAAAGAGGTTGCTAAAGAAATGACTGCGAAGGCCGGCCAAAAGTGTACGGCGATTCGTCGTGTACTTATTCCCGAGAGTCGTATTGAAGAAGTGGTCAAAGGCATCACCGCCCGCTTAGAAAAAATTGTCATCGGCGATCCTCGTGAAGAGAGTGTCCGCATGGGTGCTCTTGCCTCAAGAGACCAACTAAGAGAAGTTCAAGAAAAAATTGAGGAGCTTAAAAAATCAAGTGAAGTCGTCTATCAAAATAAGGATTTTAATCTTGTTGGTGGTGACCGAGAAAAGGGAGCTTTTATGGCACCCACTCTCCTTTTGTGTAAGAACTCCCAAGCAATAGAGCCTCATTCCGTTGAGGCCTTTGGTCCCGTTTCAACTCTAATTCCTTATAAAGATGCTGACCACGCTATAGAGCTCGCTAATAGAGGCGAAGGTTCTCTTGTTGCCTCAATTGTCACCCATGATTCAAGTTTTGCTCGTAAAATGGCCATAGATATTGGCTCCCATCATGGCCGCCTATATTTTCTCGATAGAGATTGTGCCAAAGAGGCCACAGGCCACGGCTCACCCCTTCCACAACTAGTCCACGGAGGTCCCGGTCGTGCTGGCGGTGGAGAAGAAATGGGTGGTTTAAGAGGAGTCTTTCATTATATGCAAAGAACCGCTATTCAAGGCCATCCTTCAACACTCACCAAGGTAACAGGTGTTTACCAACCAGGTGGAGCGCGTCCAGAGAGTGAAAAGCATCCCTTTCGTTATTACTTTGAAGAACTTGAAATTGGTCAAACTTTAACAACCCACAAAAGAACCATTACAGAAGCAGATATTGTTAATTTTGGTAATCTATCATGGGATCACTTCTATGCTCATACTGATGACACTTCTTTTGATGGTACGTTCTTTGAAGGCCGAGTTGCCCATGGCTACTTTATCATTGCAGCTGCGGCCGGTCTCTTTGTTGACCCAGGCAAAGGGCCTGTTCTGGCCAACTATGGTCTCGATGAATTGCGTTTTACTAAACCTGTCTATGTTGGCGCCACCATTAAAGTGAAGCTAACCTGTAAAGAAAAAGTAAATCAAGAAGACCGTGAGGGTGAGATTCCTCGTGGAGTAGTTAAGTGGCAAGTTGAGGTCACTGATGAAGAACAAGAAGTTGTCGCTCTCGGAACAATCTTAACGATGGTTGCGAAGAAAAGTAGCTAACTAGAAACGGCGATCTATCAGGGTCAAACTTTTAAGACGACGATAGTTCGCCTTGCAGACCAGTAAGGTTATAACATCAACGAAACTAAATATTCGATGCCAACGCCGAATGGACTTCTGCTCATTTTGAGACAAGCTTTTGTAAAAGTCCCAGTCAGCATTCCACTCATAGAATTTTTCCTGATTTAAAAAATGACCAATTTTTTCTTTAACCATTTTATTATTTAGGCCTCTTTGTCTATAAAAGAGATATAAGTTGCCACTAAAGGCCCTTAATCTTCTAATAAGAAAGTCTTTAAAGCGATACCGACTAGGATGAAATACGATGACCTCATCCGCATAGATAATTTCAACGCCTTCCGCTTGTGCCCGTCGACAAAAATCCTGATCTCCTCCCGAGCGCAGGGAAGAATCAAATCCGTTGAATTTTAAAAAGATATCTCTAGGACCAAAGAGATTTGCCGTGGCCCCGTAACCTTCAATTTCAACATAAAACTTTTGTTGAAAATAGAACATCTTTTCATAGAGCTCTAATGAACGTGGCCTATCTTTATCGTGATAAGTTAGCTCTATGCGGCCACCGTATAGAATTGCGTTTTCTTTCAGCCGTTTAAGCCCCATTTTTAGATATTGAGCATCTACAACAGTGTCTGCATCGGTAAAGAAAAGAAACTGTCCTTTGGAGACTTTTATCCCTTTATTACGAGCAGCATAGGAGCCAGGGATAGACTCATGACACAAAACAATACCTGTGTAATCTTGTTCCTTGAGTGTTGCTTCAGGATGATTATCGACCACTACAATTTCTATATTGCTTGAATCACAAACAATCGCTCTTAAGCTTGCTAAGCAAACTTCTAGAGTTTTTTGATCACCGAAAAATGGAATTATTACTGAAGCCTCAATCATCATTTCAGTATCGCAAGTTTTTGGTTTTATTGAAATAATAAAGGCGCTATGTTACCATTTTGCGGCACACAAATTTATTAGAGAAAGAACTTGGATAAACAAACCATTCTTATTATTGGAGCCGGGCCTGCTGGACTCACCGCTGGCCATCTTTTAAGTGAAAAGGGGTTTCAAGTCTATATCTATGAAGCCCATCCAGAACTTGTCGGCGGTCTTTCAAAAACAGTAAATCATAATGGCTTCTCCTTCGATCTTGGGGGGCACAGGTTTTATACCAAGGCACCTGAAGTCGCTGACTATTGGCATAGAGTTCTAGGTGATAAATTTATGAAACGAGGGAGACTCTCTCGAATTTATTATAATCAAAAGTTTTTTCAATATCCTTTAAAACTGGCAGATGTTCTTCAAAAGCTCTCTTGGTGGACAGGATTAAATTTTCTCTTAAGTTACCTAAAAGTAAAAATTTTCCCGCTTAAAAATATTGTCTCTTTTGAAGATTGGGTGACGGCGAACTTTGGAAAGGGTCTTTATCTGGCCTTTTTTAAAAGCTATACAGAAAAAGTATGGGGTAGGCCTTGTCATGAGATTTCAAAAGACTGGGCAGCACAAAGAATCAACAACCTAAATATCACAAAAATTATTACTCAATTTTTAAAAACTCTTTTCGGTATTAAAGATAAGGAAGTCGTCAAAAGCCTAATTGATACTTTCGACTATCCAGAGAAAGGGCCAGGAATGCTTTGGCAAAGAGTTAGGGAGCAAATTGAAGAGAATGGTGGAAAGGTATATTTAGGTAAGGAAGTTAGTGGCATACATCTTAATAAAGATAAATATAAGGATGAAAATAAAGAAGAATGGCATCTCACTTTCGCAGATGGAAGCGAAGGCATAAAGGGCAATCATGTTATATCAACCTGCCCTTTAAAACACCTTCTCGAAACTTTAACACCAAAGATCCCCTCTACGCTTATTGGGGAGTTGCCTCAAATTTCTTATCGGGACTTTTTGACTGTAGTTTTAATGTTCAAAAAGAAAGAAAGCTTTCCTGACAATTGGATCTATATTCATGACAACAGGGTAAAAGTAGCTCGTATTCAGAACTACAAGAACTGGTCTCCCCACATGGTACCAAGTGATGAGTATACAAGTTATGGCCTAGAGTTTTTCTGTCAGAAAAACGATGAACTCTGGAGCATGAGCGATAATGAGCTAAGAGAGCTTGCCATCAAAGAGGTTCGCTTAATTGGACTGCCCTTTTCTGAAGAAGAACTTGATTCCAAGGTTATTCGTATTCCATTTGCATACCCTGTATATGATCATGACCATCAAACAAGGTCCCTAAAGATTAGAGAAGCATTAAAGAGCTACCCAAATCTTCACCTCATTGGTCGCAATGGCATGCATAGATATAATAATCAGGATCATTCTATAAAAACGGCCATGCTTGTTGTCGAAAATATTTGTTTGGGACATCAGCGCTTTGATCCCTGGAAAGTTAATCAAGATGCGATCTATCTAGAAGAAGTTATTGAGGAAAAATCCTCGGTGAAATAAATACCGAAACACCAGGATAAGAATACTCTCTCCACCCCACTGGGATTACACTCTCACAGAAATTTTTATTCTCTTTAAAAATGAAAATTGCATCTGGTCTATTAAGCGGATTCTTATCAGATGAGATGGAAAAGTCCCAACCACGCAAGCACTGAAATCTCTTTGGATCAAAATAAAACGACGGACAATTTCCACAGTTCAACACGGTACTTCCCTCTATCTGAGGGTGATCCCTTAAGATCTGAGGTATATTTATTTTATTCTCTAATGAGAAAAAAGATGGCTTAAGGCACAAGAATAAGATCGTCGATCCCAAAACGACCGTTTGTAATCCTCTTTTTAGCACTACTCGATCACAGCATAATTCATAGAGATAATGAGTTAATATCAAACTAAAGAGGGCACTTGTATGAATAAAGAAACGAAGTTCATACACAGGAAAGAAAACAAAAGAAAAAGCATAGGCGGCTATGAATGGTCCCATTAAAAGAAACAAACCAATCAGAAGAACTTCTTGTTTAAAAATTCTCTTTTTAATGATGTGTTGGAGAAAGGCAAAGAGAATGAACAGAAAAACATTAATATAACCTGATGAAGCAAAGACAAAGGCACCAAGAGTTTTAAAAATATCTGGTGAGTGAAGATTAGGATGAGCAAAAATTGGATTCTCAACTAAATACGCTACGCCCATAAGAAGAGCAAAAAATCCCCCTCCCCAGAACAAGAGCGTAAAGAATGGTGCTCTCTTAAATAGATGTTGGCGCTTGAAGATAACCAATGACGTTATTAGGCCATAGAGACCGGCTTGAACAACACCAAAAGGATGCACCGAGCACAGCAATAATAATGAGGCCGTAAATCCTATTAGTAATTTAAGACTTAACTCCTCTCTTAAGAGCCTCACCATAAAATAAAGGCCTGCCAAGGAGAGCATTAGAAAAATGGGATAGGGCCTAATTGTATGAGTAAAGGCCAGTGGTAGAAAAGATATCGAGAATAAGGAAGTAGCAAATAAAGATTTTTCTTTATTAAATATTAGTAAAGCTGTTTTCCAAAATAGAAAAAGGCTCATTAGCGAAAAAATGACTGCCGGTACCCTTAACGCATAAAGGTTATGAGGAAAAAACTTAACAATCGGATAATAAAAAGCATAGGCCAAGGGAAGTTGACGTTCATGTAACCTCAGATACTCAGAGACCTGACTCCACTTAGGAATGTTTAAGACGTCATATTGAATGAGTTCATCAAAGTTTAGAGGAAAGTATCCTAATAAAAATATACGGCTTAAGATTCCCATAAAAAGGGCGACTAACATAAACCTTTTAAAGAGAGTTTCTCCGATCACTGAAGAAGCTCCATATATTTTAACAACTGGAAAATCATATCTTCATCTTTGTCGCCTTTAAACTCTTCAAAAAGTCCTAAGTGGTGAAATGTCGCATAAGAGAAGAAATTTGGCATAGTGCTGTCACCACTTAAGATCTTATGCCCATTCATATCAATGACATAAAGAGACCTTCTTAAGAGAACAAAACGTAACGTCGATTTTAGAAAGTATTTTTGGCCATTTTTTAAAGTTATCTTTTTTAGACGAATGTCAGCAGCGGCCATAGGAATGATTAATTTCCCAAAATGCCTAGGTTTTCTTAGAGGACCAAGAACTCTTCCTGTTAGCTTAAAGCTATGATTAATAAATAAAAGCAGATAAAAAGATTCAAAAGTCTTTAGGAAGCCCACTAAGGCAAGGGTTAAATCTCGAAGCGCCCACCATACATAATTAAGCCGATTAAACTTTTCCTTTTTCTTAGATTTTACTTTTTCCTTTTTAAGGAAATCTGGAATAGAGACTTCGACTTCAGCACCATTATCAAATTCATGTTGAGTAAGATATTCATCGTCACCTTCCATTCCTTGCCATTCTTGGGGAAGACTCCACTTTCTGTTGTAATCTATTTTTGTATACCCATCGGCAAAGGATCTCATAAAGTATGAGGGCCAGCCCTCCCCATGATAAATGACATGAGCACGGGCCTTTTCAGCTGAGGCCAGAGTGTAACCTCCATAGGAAACTCGCCGTGCGAGATCAATATCTTCATGCCTTTCAAGTGCCTCATCAAAACCACCAACAAGTTCGAATGCTTCACGCCGGTAAGCACAAGCGGCAGAATTAATCATCGGCGACTCACGCACCATAAGGTTCATCAGACAAAATGTTTCAGATGTCCCTTCACCGATTGTGCGATAACGGTATTGATTAATCCCCTCTTGTCCATCTACATCACTGGGAATAATCATTCCCTGAACAGCGCCAATGCCTGTTCGTTTAAGAACCTTTAAAATTTCTTCAAAATAACCGGGCTCAACATAAACGTCGGCATCGAGGAAGAAAAGGTAGTCTCCTTGAGCTTGCTTACTACCCGTATTACGAGCAATGCTTCTCCCTTGTCGTCCTTCATGAATCACTTTTATGGGAAAGCGTTCTGCAATAAGATTAGTTTCATCACTAGAGTTATTATCAACAAGGATGACCTCAAGCTGATCTTTTGGAAATCCACTTTTATAAATTGAATCAAGAGTTCTAAAAATAGTTCTTTCGGCATTATATGCAGGAATAATAATTGAGATGAGCGTTTGGGAGCTATTTTTCAATTGTTGCTCCTAAACGAAATATTGGTCTGATAAATAAATAAGCACCATGATAGATAAGTCCACATACCGCACCAAATAGCATGACCAATTGATCAACAAAGGTCCAGAGAACACTAAGTAGGGCAAAGAGGAAACCTTCTGCAGTTGCCAAGAAATGAAAGAACTTTAAATTTAATATTAGATACATTGCAAGGAACACACTCCATACTTTCCAAGGAAAATAGTATGCGGATAAAAGTGAGATCATTACGACTAGCAGGGAATAAACCTGAGTAGGTAATATATGGCTAAAATTCTTTGTCTTTCCCTTTGATGGAATAGGAAGATAAGCTCGCCACCCCTCAAAGAGCCAAAAAGAGCGAGCAAAACCAAATGGAACGAAGAAGTCATTCTTAATTAAAGAGCCAAAAGAATAATTCTTAAAATGAACAACTTCTAATTCAGGCATAAAAGTGATCTTTTTTCCCTGGGCAGTTAAGGTCATCCCTAACTCAGTATCCTCAACACCCAGAAACTTTTCAGGCCAGGGTAGAAAGTCTTTCTTTTTAATGGCGCAAATACTTCCGTAAAGAAAATTTACATCAAAAGACTGTAGGCCAAAGATATAATTCATATAGGCATTCTTATAACGAGAAAAATAACTATGGTAAGGATGTTTTAAAGATAAGCGACCTGTCACTGCGGAGCTTTCAGGATAGAGACTAAAGAATTGGCGCATCTGTGATAAGTTGCCCTCTAGTAACTGAACATCTGAATCTATGAAAACGATAATCTCATTTTTTGAAAGTGAGGCACCATGGTTGCGAGCATGACCTTGACCACAATTTACCTGTAGGTGGTAAGTTTTAAGCTGCTCATTTCCCTTTTCAAGCTCCTCTAAATACTCTCTCACGGGCCAATCAGAGGCATCATCGATAACCAATAACTCATCCCCTGCTTGAAGTTGAGCAAGAATAGCTTCTAGGCAAGGCTGAAGAACTTCCTTGCGGTTAAAAGCAGGGACAATAATGGATAAATCCAAAATAAACTCTCAATTTAAAAGGACGCCTATAGTTTACTCTAAGCAAGCAATCCTTGAAAAGTTTAGTGAATTGAATAATTTAGGGTTTATCCCCATTTTGAGGAACTTTCTTGAGGTCATCAAGTCTATAACCGAGCTTTTTTAGGCGACTTATGGCCAATTGATAATCTTCAGGGCCCATAGAGGACTTTCGCGCCATTATCCATACATAAGACTTATCTGGGACTCCAACAGTAGTCCAGCTATAGTCCTCTGCCAAATCAATCACAAGGTAATCAAACTTTAAAGGCCAAAAGGGTTGCACCAACCAATGAGAGTTACCAACGGTATCCGCAATCCAACCCTTCTGAGTGATTTCGCCCTTTTTCCCATTGAAGCCCTTTTTCCTGAAGGTAAATGAGATATCGACCCTTTTCTTCTCTTCATTCCATGTATAAGTTTCAAGACCATTGTAGACACCTTTTTCAAAAGGTGTCGGAATACTGGCAATAACGAACCAATCCCCCATAAATCGCGGAATATCGACATGAGAAACTACCTGTTCTTTGATTTCTTTGGGCATAACATAGGGTCCTGTCTGACATGAAGATATTGATATAAAGATGAGGGAAATAAGGGCCGGAAGGATCATTTTCATAAGCCTATTGTAGCAGTGAAAGGCTGAAGAAACTCTCCATTACTATTAGACAGGTATCCGACTTTATGGGGCCTGTTAACACATTTGACACTCTTTACCTTTTTGCCGAATTATCAACTTTCTCTTTAACCGAACACTAAAAATTGGTACTTTATAGTCTATGAATAAGGGCCTAAAAAGGGATCAAATTCAACCAAAGAAAAGTATCGATCTTAGAACGATCAGTCGTGAAGATCTGTTGCAAACAAGGCTTTGCGACCTACCATTGAAACTTAGTAAGTCCTGGGCCCAAGGCTGCATTACGAAACTTTATGAGGAGCTTGCCCTTAAAGATATTCGCCTAAAACCCCATGTATGGGTTTCTGATGACTGGTTTTCACCAGATGGAGTTCCAGGTTTTGCCATTCCTTTTTTCATTCTACATCCTAGATTAATTGCCCTTGAACAGGAGCTTATTGGCGAGGCAGAGGGCGGAGACCGAGCTTGGTGCATGATGCTTATGCGCCATGAAACTGGCCATTGTATCGATAATGCTTACCACCTAAGAAAGAACAAAAGACGTCAGTTGCTCTTTGGCCTTACTAGCACACCCTATCCCGTGTCTTATCAACCTAATATTAGATCACGCCAATTTGTGCGCCACCTTGACGGCAATTATGCTCAGGCACACCCTGATGAAGACTGGGCCGAAACCTTTGCGGTATGGCTAACACCCCGTTCTTCGTGGCGCCGTGTATATGCTAGCTGGCCGGCCATTAAGAAGCTCAACCTTCTTGATGAGATTTTAGAAAACGTAAGATCTGAAAAGCCGATTGTTTCTAAGCGGGCCCGTATGGATGATATATCTCAAATGACAATGACATTGGGTGAGTATTACCAAATAAAACGACGACGCCTTGGACTCAACAAAAAATCTCCTCTTAAGAAGGACCTTAAAAAAATCTTTTCTCTCAAGGGTGAAGTTCCGGCCTGGCGCTTTGTAAATGACTCAAAAGTTCAAATAATAGGGCAAGTTGCCAAAAATACCCGTCTCCAGCATTATAAAATAAAGAAAATGTTGCGAGAGGTGCAAAATACTTGCCGCCAAGAAAACTTGAAAGTGAGTAATAAACTTGGTGAGAGCCGCAAGCAACTAATCACTCTGATGACTAAAAACTCAGAAGGATTTGTAAAAAGCAGCCCACCAAGGATCATTATGTGAAGGCCCTTAGAATTCTCGTGCTTATGCACTCAGACCTAGTGCCCCCAGAAATGCCTGCCCATAAAGGTCTATTAGAAATTCCTGAGGGCGGTGAACTTGCCGAAAAGGATCGCCTAGAAACCACTTGGACTACCGAATACGATGTTCTTCGCCACTTAGCGGCCATGGGTCACAAAGTTAAGCCTTTGGGGGTTTATTCAGACCTTTTAAAAATTCGAGAGGCCATTGAAGCTTTTAAACCCCATATTGTTTTTAACCTACTAGAAGAATTTGACGGCGAGGCCGTATTTGACTCCAATGTTGTCTCTTATTTAGAACTTATGAGAATGGCCTACACAGGCTGTAATCCGAGAGGACTAATGATTGCAAGGGACAAGTCACTCACAAAGAAAATTCTCATGTACCACAGGATTAAGACCCCAAAGTTTGCTGTCTTTCCAAAAAACAGAAGAACCAAGGTTCCTAAAAACCTGCGCTACCCACTTATAGTCAAGTGCCTCGATGAAGATGCCTCACTTGGACTATCTAAGGCCTCCATCGTCTCGAGTGAGGAGAAGCTCCTTGAAAGAATTAATTACATTCATAAAAAAATTGGCGTGGATGCCATTGTTGAAGAGTTCGTTGAGGGAAGGGAATTTTACGTAGGTGTTCTAGGTAACTATCGCATGGAACTCTTACCTGTCTGGGAGGTCTTTTATAAAAAAGCCGATAACCCAGAAAAGGAATTCTATTCTCGTTCGGCAAAATGGAATGATAAGTATCGTCAAAGAAAAGGCATAGACAGCGGAAAGGCGGTACTCACTCCTGAGTTAGAAAAAAAATGCCAAGAGATAGCCAAAAGAACCTATAAATCTCTAGGACTCAACGGTTACGCTCGAATTGATGTGAGAATGGATGCTGATGAAAATATTTACGTCATAGAAGCTAATCCCAACCCTAATATTGCGATAGATGATGAGTTTGCTGAGAGTTCTTTTCATGAAAATGGTTGGGACTATCACAAGGTACTGCAGAAAATTTTAAACTTGGGACTTAACTGGAATAAAGAACATTAAAAAAGGTTGAGAACCACAATAAGTGTCCTCAACCTTTCATTAATTTTTAGTGATTAATTCTTTTCTTAATTGTTTTCTTCGCTTCTTCAACATCACATTCAAAAACGAATGAGTATTCTTTAGAAACTGTCTCTAGAAGTTCATTCATCAACTGGCGCTCAACAGCACCCTTGTCTTTAAGCTGATGAATCTCTTTGATTACGCTTAAAATATTACCGAGAGTTACCTGATTAGAACGAACCTTTTCTTGGTAACAAGCGATTCTTTCTTTGCGGTTTTCATAAGAGTTTTTTACATCTGTCTTATGAACACGATCTAAAGAACGATTAAAAGAACCTCTAGTCGCTACTTTACGGATAAGGATATCCGAATCAGTAGGAATCATATTCTTCATTTTTGAGTGCATGCTTTGAATAGTGAAAAATGAGCGTCCAAGTCCTGGCATATGCTCAACGCCAACCATTCGGCCAATCCCAAACTTGGGAGAAACCACTATATCGTCAGGAGAAAATTTGCGGTCTTCAAAAATCTCCGTAACTTCTTTAGTTGTTGCTGTTTTGAGGGAAGATGTTGTCTGAGTCTCGATAAGACATTCCTTTGTTAAAGTAGCAATCCATTGCGTTAAAACTTTTCGCCTAAAAAAAGTTGGGTACTCCTAATCGTATCAATAAAAAAATGGGAAAGTCTAGGAAACGCTAAGCAAAACTTACAAGAATCCCCACCATAGGTGCATTTTAATCGACTTTGATGTATTGCTAATAGAATGACCACCCCTGTAAAAAAAAATATTGTTGAAAATATGAACCTTAGTGACGCCTATGGGCAACGTTTTTCCGGCATCGCTCGCCTCTATGGTGAGCAGGCATTACAAACTTTTTCCTCAAGTAAAGTGGCCATCATTGGAATTGGTGGCGTTGGTTCTTGGACTGCTGAAGCATTAGCGCGAAGCGGTGTTCAAAATATAACTCTTATCGATTTAGATGAGGTCTGCATTACCAATACCAATCGCCAACTTCATGCTCTAGAAAAGACAGTCGGTGTCGCCAAGGTTCAAGTTGTAAAAGAGCGACTCGAACAAATTAATCCCGAAGGTAATTTCATCGCCATTGAGGAATTTTTAACGAGCGACACATTGGCCGAACTCTTTGCACCGGGCTTCGATATTGTGGTGGACGCTATTGATTCTCTAAAAAATAAGGCGCTTCTTGCAGTTCATTGTCGTCAAAATAAGATTGCCTTGGTCACAGTAGGTGGCGCCGGTGGTAAAAAAGATCCTACTCTCATCAGAAAAGGTGATCTCAGTGAATCAACTCAAGACAATCTTTTAAAGCGAATGAAAAAGAAATTACGAGTGGACTTTGATTTCCCTAGAACGGGGCCTATGGACATAACTTGTATTTACTCTATTGAGCGTGCGGTTTATCCGACAGATGAAGGTAAGACTTGCTTTAAAAAAGATTTAAAAGATAAATCTCAGGCCAAACTTGATTGTGCCACGGGTATGGGCACGGCAACTTTTGGAACAGGTAGCTTTGGCTTTACTGCTGCTCATTGTGCTCTTGAGCTGTTATTATCTAAATAATGAAAATAGATTTCCATTGCCATCACCCTCAAGAATCTCGTGCAGATAAAGTTATCTACAGTCATGCTAAAATATCTGAGCCCATTCCTAAATTTGTTAAAGAAAATAACTGTCCTTACACAATTGGACTTCACCCATGGTTTCTACCAGATAATCTAGAAGTCGCACTTAAGACTCTGACCCAACACTTTAGTGAACCAAATTTTGTGGGCCTTGGAGAATGTGGTCTCGATCGTCTTCAAGGCCGTGATCTTGAAACTCAGATGACTTACTTTTCGGCCCAACTCGATTTGGCCCATACCCATGAAATCGCTTTTGTTGTTCTCCATTGTGTACGTGCCTTTTCCGAATGCCTTATGCTTTTAAAAAAGACTCCTTTTAAAGGCAAGATTGTCTTTCACGATTATGGAGCTAATACCGACATAACTTCTCAACTATTAAAAGATAATCGTATCTACTTCTCTCTTGGTCGGGCATTAGAGAGGTCTAGCTTCTGTGAAAATTCTCTGAAGCTAATCCCTTTAGAAAGAGTCTTGCTTGAAACGGATGATGAACATATCTCAATTGATACACGCTACTATCAACTCCAAAAACACCATGAAACTGTACCTATTACGAAAATAGAAAATACACTGGCCGAAAACCTTACGAGTATTCTCAGCTAATACGATAACTCCCCGAAACTGCGACAATTTTTCCTCTTCTTACGCCTTGCGACGTTTGCTTTTACAATAGTCTATAAAAGAAATTATTGAGAGTTAGAAGGAAGGGTTTATGAAAAGGGAAAATATCATCGTTAGTGTGATTATTTTGACCATTGTTTTGGGTTACTTTGTTTTTCTCACCATTAGCCGCCAAGAGGCCCAGAAAAATGTATTCTTAAATCGTCAAAAAGTTGAGATTGAAACACTGGCGCCACGTGATGAAAACCTCAATGCTGTAAGATATAAATCAAGAAGTTTTAATTTTAATAACCTTCCCTTAGAAATTCAAAAACAAATTAAAAATGAACAAATACGCTCACACCTAAAAATTAATACTCTCTTAAAAGATTTTCTCGTTCGCTTTCACAAAGAAGCTAAAGATAAGAAGGATGTCTTCAGTGTAGATCCGGAAAAACTCCCAAGCTTAGCAGAGATTTCAATGGCAAGAGTTGGCGCAGAGAAAGTAGAGAGTATTTATAAAAAAAATAAGAACAAATTTGCAAAAGGTCACGATCCTGTAGTCATTAAGCAGCAAATAAAAGTCGAACTCTTATCTAATGATGCCTATGAATATATGGTTAATGTTGTTGCCGAGATTCGTAAGTCATCTCAGGCAAAACTACCTTCCTCACCACAGGTTCCAGAGGAATGGCTGATCACACCAAGCATTTCCCCTAGCTATGGAGAAAAAGAAGCTGCCAATCACCTCATCTGGATTGGCTTCTATGGTTGCACAAATTGTTCTCAGTTTTCGAATGATCTTGGTCTTCTCCTTCAAAAGTATTCTTTAAAAGACTTGCGAGTGACATTTATTCCATGGAGTTTTAACGATATTGACACCTTCTCTTACCTAAATCTCGCTGCCTTTTGCCTAAGAGAAAATACCAGCGAGCAAAACTTTTGGCGTTATCACTCTGTCGCGATGAATAGCAGTGATGCCATCTCAAGCATGAAAAATAACGATTTAAAAAAAGCTCAAGATTTCTTTCAAAAAATTCTTATTTCCTTAAAAATCCCAAAAGAAGATCAGGAAAAAGCCTTTACCTGTTCTAAAAATCTGGGCCCTAAAAACGAACTTTTAATGAAGCTAATTAGCGCGAAGAGAAAACTTGAGTTCATTCCGAACCTTGTCTCTCCTACTGCTTTTTTAAATGGTCGTTTACTGGACCTTGAAGGTACGAGTCTCTTTGAAGCTGTTGATTTAGAGTTATCTCAAGTGAAGAAAAAGTAGAGGGAAATATTAAAAGTACGATTGAAAAAATATTTTCACAGTTATCTAAAATTGGGACTCATCCCTTTGCTATATTCTTCATTATTACTTTTATTATATATGGCCCTACATTAACTTTTGCTCCCTTTATCTTCGACGATTATGGCCATATCTTTGATAATCAGACTGTCTTAAACCCCTCTTTAAAAAACTTTCTTTATTATCTTAAATATTCTCTTACCCCAATTCCATTTCTCGTTTGGAAGGTGATTGCCCTAATCGACAAGGGCAATTCCCCTAGCTACTTTCGCTTAGTTAATATTCTCCTACATGCTCTTAACGGATTTCTTTTTTTTAAAGTCGCAGAACTCTTCTGGTCCCGTCAAAAGCTTCAATCGATTGAATTGAAGTGGCTTTGTTGGACAGCGGTACTTATTTACCTTCTTCACCCCATACAAGTTGAGTCCGTAGTTTGGATATCTTCTATGCGCACCCTCTTAGCGACAAGCTTTTCTCTTCTTAGTGTTGGTTTCTTATTAAAGAATGAATTTAATGAAGAGGCCGACAATTGGTCCTTATCCCAATGCCTCACAATGCAAGCGCCTGCCCTTCTCTTTTATTTTATGGGTATGCTCACCAATCCTGCGGTGGCACCAACATTATTATTTGCCAGTCTTCTCATCATTATGACTAAAGGGAGGATGTCTCGTGGGCTCACCCTTACCCTTTTGGCCGCCCTCATCTGCGCTCTTCTTCTTTTAATTACCCATCAAAGCGATATTGTCACAACTTACTATGATGGATTATCCCTTCTCTTAAGATTTAAAATAAGCTTAATCAGCCTATCCACCTACTTTATCAATCTTTTATTACCCTTTAAATTGGCATTTGATTATCAAGTGAATGCTTTTAACATTAGCTATCTTGAAGAGACGTCAAATATTGCCCCCATGCTCTTCCTCTCACCACTTGTTCTTCTAACCTGCATAGCTCTATTTCTTAAAGAAAACTTGAAAAGGTTTGGTCAACTTCTCCTAGGATTTATCATCCTAATTTTTCCCCATATAGGCATTGTTCTTCACGACTTCAATAATATCTCAGTCGTTAGTGATCGTTACCTAAACCTACCCTTGATTGCCTTCTCCATGTTCTTATCCTATTTACTCATGTGTTTTATGAATTGGGTTGGTCCTTATTTTAAAAAAATACCACTTGCAGTTATTCCAGCCTTTATTTTTCTTTTGTTACCGACACTAACGATTATTCAAATAGCCAAATGGGAAGATCCAAAGATTATTCTTAAGGCCTCCCAAACTCTTTTAGAGTTACGGGCACCCATGCTTATTGCCATTGGTAATCAATATGCCTCAGAACAAAACTTTACACAGGCACGCGCTGCCTTTAAAGAAGCACTAGCGGCAGAGCCCGATTCCTCAGCGGCACTTCTCTCCCTAATGCATGTAAATGACTTAAGTCCTTTAAAGGACGAGGACCATTTTGTTGCAGACTATATTAACTCTAGTAAACCAAGTCTCGATATTGATCTTTATATTCCACTAGCTAAAGTCATGCTTAAACTGCACCGCTTTAAAGAGGCCATTATTTTGGTTGATAAATCCATCAAACAAAACTTTGAATTAGAAAAAACATTAGAATTAAAAAATCAAATAGAAACCTTTAAGGAAAAGTATGCATACGATGCTCTTAGTGATCTAGAGTCCTATTACGCAAGTAAAGGTTTTTATGTAGAGGCCCTCGGTTATCTTAATCAGATGTTAAAGGCCCGGCCTGAAAATATTGCGCTCCTTGAAAGACAAAAAGCCTATCTAAAGCAAACAGGCCAATCGAAATAAAAAGCCTTTACGCCAAGATTGTGAGGCAAAAATAATATAGAAATCATCACACTTTTCAACTTGTTCACGAGATATCGGGATGTTATTGCCCAATAAAGAGTAAATATCCGTAAAATTACAAACCTAGCTTAAAATATCCGATAGGACATAGAAACACTACAAAGGACTAACGCGTGAAAAGGCTGAACTTTATCACTTTTCTCAAGAGCTTACCCGCAGACCAAAAGGGTTTCTCTCTTGCTGAAATTATGGTCGCCGCCGGGATGCTTGGAGTGCTCTCCTTAGGTGTTTCGCAGCTCATGCAAAATAGTACCAAGACTGAAAAGCGCTTGGGACAACAGATGAATTTAGTAAATCTTGAAGGTGACCTGCGTGAGGCCCTAAGAAATCCTGTGGGTTGTGGACGAACCTTTCTTTCCGCTGACATTGACGCTGACGACCCACAAGTTCCAACAACTGATATGGGCGTGAACTGGACAGCAGTTCCAGATGGCGTGATTTATCGCGCCAATAATCCAGAGATGCTTGATGATCAAAAAGCTAGTTGGGGTGTGGCGCTTCGCCAGTGGGTAGATGGGGGTCCCCTCAGTAAAATTGGTGTTTATGGGGATGGCTCAAATACGGTTTCTGTCAGGTCCATCGAATACCGAGGTTTTTATAACTCAACCGACAATGCTTACAATACTGCTGCAAATTATAACGCCGCCGGTACTGCAGGCTCCCTAACTCCCGTAGCAGGTGCTGGTGAAAGTATTGGTACCGTCGTTGTGAGGGTACGATTCTCTAGAGGAAACTATGCTCAATTTAATGGGATGACAGATGTTGAGGCCCAAAGACTTAGTAACAAACTAACAACTGGCCCCTTTATTGTGACGCGCTTCTTTCCTCTTCGCGTGCGTGTGAACACAACAACGCAAAGACTTGTTCGTTGTTTATCAAATAGTGACGACATCCTCGCCCAGTATTGTACTGCCATGGGTGGGATCATGGACGAAGTTGATGGCCGCTGTAAAAATATAAAAATTTCAGATATTGATATCGGTCCTCCAGGCTCCGCAGAAGGCCAAGATAATGACTGGGCGATTTCTGCTCAAAATAAGGCCGGCAATTTCGGCGGTAATATCATTGCCGAACATTCTATTGGCGCTGGTTATGAAGATGATGATACGGCCACCATGATCACAGGTGTGACATATAATGGCGCTGGAAATTCATCGGCGCGTGTTACAGCTCCTTTCACTGAATCAAGTATGGCAAGAGGTGACATCCGTGCCAAAAATAATATCACTGCCGATAATAATATTTTTGCTCAAAGAGCATTAAATGTTGGTATGCCAGCAAGTATGGCAATAGGCTGGGGTGACGCTTCGATTGGTCGCGACCTAAGGGTCGATAGAGATAATTACGTGACTAGAAATCAATCAGTGGGAGGATTCTTAAATGTTGGTGCCCCCATCACTGCTGCAATCACTGCAGGAGACACCAGCATTCAAAGGGACTTACGAGTTGAACGGGCCGTCAATATCGGACCTGGTATAACCCCCATTAACGCTGCCGCTGGTGATGGTGAACTTTTGGTTCGTAACCGTATCACTGTAGGTCAAGCAACGATGGATACTGCTGCTAGTTTTAGAGTTGGTTCTGGTTATTCACAATTTGTGGACGGGACCGTGGACGTTCTCATTAATAACACTGGCGCTTTACAAGTGCGTAGTGGTGGTGCCGAATTAATGAGAATCAATAACAATGGTACAGCAAACTTTTATAATGCTGGTACAGCTGTTTTAGAGGTCGGAGTTGGTACTGGTACCTACAGACCTATTCGCATTAGCAATCAATCCACAGCGTCTTCAACTATGACTTTTACCAATGGTTCAACTGCTTCAAGAGAAGTTCCCACAAAGCAGTGGGTGCGCCGAATGGTCTTTGGATCCCTTGAATCAAATCCAGGTCTCGTTCAAAGTGTTGTTGATAATATTACCCAATATGCTCAGCACAACACCCTTGATGCCATTCGTTCAGGGATGTGCACGGGAATGAGACTGACGACGGCCGGCCAAACGTCGACCTGTAGCTACAACGCCGCCGGCAATACCTGTACTTGTCAGAATACCAACTGTTCGAGTGCTGCAGCATTGGCAGCAGGGACAACAATTTGTGGGGCCATCACTTCAGCTGCTTCTATCGTGGCCTCAACATTCATGCGGGCGCAATCATTCTATACAGTCGGCTCTGGTGGAGTTCCGGCAAATGGAGATATGAGAGCGATTAACTTTCGAGGGAGCCAATTAATAACATCTGGTGACGCTACAGTTGGTGGTAATGCGAATATTACTGGCATTGCTACGGCGGCCAGACTTGTATCAACTACCTACGTAAGTGCTGCTTCATACGTGAGCGCGACTAGCCATGTTGTTGGCTCAAAAATATGCGCTCAAGGTGGAACAACGAATTATTACTGTTTTACTAAAATGGGTAAGTTCATCTGTAATAATTCAGGCTTCATGATTGGTATCGCTTATGGGCACCCAGTCTGTGCCAGATCCGGTTCTGGTACCTCTAGTGCCGTACGTTACTAATATTTTAAATAGACACATTACTTAAATAAAAAGCCCTCTTTTAAAGAGGGTTTTTTATTTCTCTCTAGAAGCCTCTCTAGAAGCCTTAAACTTTTCTCGCACTTCTTGATGAAGCTCTATTTGGTTAATCGTACAATTTGATCCATACATTAAATCCCCATAGTAATCGATCGCCGTTCCCACGAGAGAATTCATCTTAAAAAACTTTAAAGGAAATTTTTCCATAGTTTCACTTGCATAGGGAATAAAAACAATTTGTCCCCCATCCTTGTGATAAAGCCCTTCACTTTGCAATAAGAACTCCCAGGGAGGAAAATCAAAGTGATCATTGAGAATGTATTTCTTGTAATGGCCATCGTTCAGAATAAAAGAGACCTTATTAAGCGCCAAAACTTGAGAACAATATTCAGTTGTCATTCCTATTGAACTGTCTCTTAGGTCTTCTCTAAGGGGCAAAGTGAGATCACGAGCGTAGTTTATTTTATCTCGTAATCTAGTAGCTAAAAAAGAACTTAAACCAGACTCATATCTAAAATTTAGCTGGCCTAGCTCTGCCCTAAATTTTGCCCAACTCAAAATAGTAATGATCAATATGGTTAAAAGAAAAAATTTCTTTAATATCGCAATAGATGCCTTCATATGCTTTTAGTGTAAACTAAACATTGAGGGCATGCCATATTCGGTAAACTTAAACTGCTTCGGAGGTAGTCATAAAGACCATCAAAGAGTTCTTTACAACAAATAAAGGAGATAAAGTCCTTTACTTGACTGTCCTAGTTGCCCTTCTTCTAGCAATTATTGATCTCCAATTAGACCTAAGACCCATGAATAACAAGCTAAACTTTCTTGAGAATCTCAATCCTGAGCGGCCAGAAGAAATACCAAAAGAAATACAAGACGAGCTATCACTCCTGCCCCATCACGATATTAACCGAAAACTCTCGAGCTACTTCTGTGGTATTCAAGATAACCAAGTCTTTATTTTTCGTTTTCAAAAAAATGGGAAAGTACAGGCCTGGGTCCAACATGCAGGGGTTAAGAGTATTAAGTTTCCACCGGCGACTAAACCTCAGTTCATAAGAAATTATCATATCGCCAATGGCAATCTCTTCTGGTCAGTCAATATCTTTGGTAACACCACCGAGTTTAAAGCGCCTCTAAGACAGAAAGATAATCCAAAGGCAAAGGTTGAACTCTTAAAGAGTAAGCAGACTATTTTCTCTTCTCTGTCTTGTACTCTTCTTGAAGATCTTTTATCTTCAACAAAAGTAGCGCCTTAAGGTCTTTTGGAAGATCATTGGCAACTGAAAGAAAGAACCTCATCAGACGCTTTAGCTTAATCGAATCACATTTTTTTAAGACACTTATCGCCACCTCAAGCTCTTCCTCTGGCCGAAGATTCCACAAAGAAACCTCCTTAGGCTCATAGCAATTATTGACGGTTAAGCGCAAACCAGACTCTTCAACATAGTCGACGACGTCAGGTAATTCATGCCAATTATTTTTCATAACCAAAAAGTGCAACGTTAAGAATAAGTCGCTAAGTCCTTTTGATCGACGCTCAGATTCATATTTTTTGAGATCCTTAATCGTCTTTAAGACTACCTCTAAGCGGCCTTCCTTTCGAATTTGAGGATATACCAATGGGTCGAGACTATCTACTGAGCAAATAATATTTTTAATGGTGATTTTATCAAGAGAATCTTTAATTTTATCAGTCAATTTCCAATGGGCATTAGTGGTGAAAGACCACAAGACGTTAGGATTCACGGCAGAGATTTTATCAATAAGACGGTAGGTATCCTTTTGAATAAAGGGTTCTCCACTTAAAAGTTCCACTTCTTTTATATAGGGAAAGAAATCTTCTTCGGCCCTTTCCCAAAAACCAATACGATCGTAGAGGCCATTTTCCATCATCCAAATATCGCACATGGTGCATTTTAAATTACACTGACCATTAAAATTCGCTGTTAACTTAAGAATAGGCTGTGATTGTGTGGCACTAAATTCAATGTGAGGAAAGAGAGTGTAGTTATCAGGCGATAAGTGGCAGGAATCATTTTTAATTTCCTTGGCACAAATTTTTATATCACCTGTTAAAAACTCATTACGCCATTGTTGTAAATATTCACTATTCCAAACCTCGTCCAATGTCTGTGTTTGTATATTGCCAACAACATGCTTCGTGCCTTTTTGACGGCAGACGCCAATATCTCCATTAGGATTTAAAATAAGATTACTAAATGGCACTATACAGAACTTCTCTGGCAAATTATTTTCAGCGAATAACCCCAGAAGCTCGAGCGGTGTTGGATACTTTTCCATGAAATCAGTTTATCACTTTTTACCTAATAGAGAGCAAAGAAGAAAAAACCTATGTTATACTTAGGCCATGAGTTCTACACAACCTACTGATTTTACTCAGATTTATATTGATAAATTCTTATTTATCGAGGCGAAGAAATACCTCTCACTAAAGGGGCCATTGGGACTCGATGTCGTGCACGACTCCATGTTTCCCCTTCTAAAGTTTGGCATGGGCTTAATTGTTATCAAGGCCCAAGTACGCAAGGGTCAATTGGCCTGTTTTTGGAAAGATGACATCCTTCACCCTTGCCTAATTTCAGAGGTTTTCTCTGATCAAAGTTTTAAGGCCAAATTTCTCAATAAGGATGAAGTTCTAGGACCCATTGATCAAAAGTATTTTTTGGGAGAGATTATCCAACCAAAGATAAGTATTTGGTGGCGCTTAAAGTTATGGCGCTTGACCAGATAGGAAACGCGCCTTTTTACATTCAATGTAGAAGTTCTTTAGTTCCGGAAAGGTTTTAAGAAAGTTCTTACCATAGCGCCTGTCATACTCATTAACGAAGCTAAAGAAGTCGGCCCTAAGACTTGCCTTCTCCTGCTCTTCAATAGGTTCTTTAAGCCAATGATAAATTCTTCGACATTTATTTTTCTCGAAATCACTAAAGACTTCACTCTTATCCATCACTTCTAAAGCCTTTATAATTGAAGTGCTGTATTCCTCACCAGCAATATTGGCGCGTAAATACTCTGGTTCTCTTAAGTAGCTCATATCCAACACAAGGTGGGGATAGGTTTTCTTTAGTTTTTCTACTTCCTTTACGAGTTCATGAATTTTAGGCAAAGAGAGAACACTAAAGGTCACCATCAGGGTCACTTTTTTACAGGCCTTACTTTCTAAAAAGATCTGAAGATTATGGATAAAGAAATCATAATTAAGGCCTTGGCGAATATATTCCGCTTGGGAACCTACTGAATCAACGCTGACATAAAGCCCAAATGACTTTATGGCATCCTTGGCCTTTACTTCCTCTATAAGCCCTAGAAAGCGCTCAATCCTCTCCCTATCAACTCCTAAGTTGGAGTTTACGGCCAGCTCAAGATTTTTTTGAGGGTGTTCTAGGCAATAATCCAGTACTTTATAAGTGTGTTTACTAAGAAGGGGCTCCCCTCCCGTTATACGAAAAACGAGAAGTTTTTCCCAAATTTCAGGTAACCATTTCCAAAATGCTGTAACGAAGGGATTATCTTTTGCTTTAAAAGACCGCTTCCATTCGGGATCTTCCATCCGATGATGATAGCGCTGAATGGGATAGCGACCGAAATCCTGCATTTCTTTTTTTATAGAGCTACTAATATCCGCAAGGCAGTAACTGCAAGCAAAATTACAGGCATTATCAAACATCACCTCTAAGTATTGAGGAGCGTAATTCCCCTTACTGCCACAGGCCAGAACATCATCAAGAAAAGGATATGACCAAGGATCTAAGGATTTAACTATGCGATCGGAATGATGCTCTCCAGGAGTGTCTTCGATATTCCAGCAATAGCCACACTCTTTTGGTCTAATGCCATTGAGCATTTGCTCTCTTACTTCCTTTTTAAAGGCCGTATTATGGAGTGCCCAGGGATCCTTTTCAATCGCCGCTTCGTCAATGATATGTCTTTTAGGGTGATGACAGCTGTGATTGGTTCCATGCAGTAAGTCTAAAGTAACCTGAGTCCATTTTGCTAAGCAAAAAGATGGGGAAACCCCATTAATTTTATCAACTTTTTCCTGATGGGACTCTTTATTCAAATTACTTTTCTCCCGAAATTTGCAAAGGAGGCCTTTGCTCAATTAACATCTATTATGACACTCTCCAAAGACAAATCAAAGGGCTGAAGAGAGAACGTCTCATATAGTATATTAGCTTACAGACTTACATAAGGATTAACTCATGAGCGCGACAATACTCGACAAAACAGTAAAGGTTCAACCAGATCTAGTAGCAAGAAATAATGACGATGGAACAATTGTTGTGATGAGAATGGATGAGTCTAATCTATTCTTTAAGATCGAAGGTGTGGCCGCAGAAGTATGGAAGGGCTTAAATAAAAACCAAAACCTCAAACAAATTTTTGCCGATATTAAATCAAATTACGATGTAGATGACACGCAACTTCTAGGCGATATTGAAGGGTTTATTAACGACCTAAAGGGACGTGACCTTATTCAAATCAGTTAAAATTATCTCTTAAAAAAGTAACCGTTTTCAAATGCTTCCTGAGCACTACCACTCCAATCCCCTTTATGGGGATCATTCACTTCTACCATTAATTTTTGATTATCGAGATATCTGGCCCATGGCACTAGTTGAGAGTCCAAAGCTAGCTCTTTATTATCTATGGTGGTAGCCCCGTAACATTTAAAAAATAAATGAGCATGAGGATCTTCAAAGCCTTCGAATACTTGTTGAGCATAGAGTTCACTCACTTCTGCATTTTTCTTGCGCCTTTTTAACATCTCTTCAATAAGAGAATTGGCGATTAGGGATTGTGATTTCTTAGGTTTAGAATTTAAGAATTGTTTCACTAATTCAACAGCATGGTCCTTGGTCGCAAAGTTGCTCGTCGACTTAGCCCCCCCATGGTTTAATGCTTCCTTCATCGCCACCTTTAATGAGGATATTTCGATAAAAGGTCCAAAAGGACTCTGCTTAACGGGAACACCTTTGACCCGTTCTGGATATTTAGAAATATAATTCTTATGCCCACCCCATTCACTAAGGATTAAGCACCCGCCTTGCTCAAGTGCCCCTAAGGCGGCCATACCAAAGTTTTCATCACTGTGTAGACTTGGGCTACAAAAGGCAAAGTCCTTATCAACCCACTCCTTTTCAATTTCGCCTCGGTTAACAAAACCATGAAAAGTAACATCTGAAATTTTTTGGTCTTTTAAGAGCTCCTTAAGTTCGCTTAAATAACCTGGCTTTTTAAGTCCCATATTTGGGCAACCGAGATTATCTTCTTTCCCATAAAGGTGAAGCGAAATATCTGGAACTTCCATTTTTAGAAGTTTAAAGGCCATTAAAAGTGAATGAAGATTTTTTTGACGAGAAATCCTTCCTACATAAACAATATCTTTAATGGCCTTCTTTTTAAGCTGAGGTAATTCCGAGGGAGATTTATCAGTAAAGAATATGGCCTCTTGGTAATCGGCCATGGGGTAGGATTCTTTTAAACACAAACCATCCCCCTCACAAGTACCTACGAAGGTATCATTCGTTTTAATAAGGTAGCCAAGCCCTAGGAGATGGAGAGGCCACAGCCCAACCGTCGCTAAGCTGTGCATGTAAAAGTACCAAGGACAATCGACTCTCAGATGTTTTCTAACAATACTTAAAAACTGGGCCACTTTGCCATTAAAAGCAGTTACCACAATTAAATCACAACTCAAAAACTCTTTCACAAAAGCTTGAGGCCTTTCCTCGTCAACGTTAATAGTGATGAGTTCAATATCCATTTGTTGGGAAGCGCTCATCCAGGCTTCATAAATACACGGTAGTATTTCCTGCATGGAGGTCCATACCAGGTTTTGATCAGTTTTTAGAAGAATAATTCTCTTCATCTCAATACTACCTTTGAGATTAATACATCATTAAAAACTAAGTATTTCACAACAGAGTTTGAGAGAAAGTTTAATGCATCCTCTGGAGACTCCACGATTGGCTCTCCCATAATATTTAAACTCGTGTTTAAAAGAAGAGGTGGCATTCCGAGTTCAAAACAAATCTTAATAAGTGAATAGAAGCTATCATTTTGACTCTTCATGATCGTTTGCATACGACAAGTTCCATCAATATGAGTGACTTCTTTTAATAATTCTCGATGTTCTTGATTCACTGGTGTAGCAAATGACATAAAGGGATTTTGAAAACCTTTTTCAATGGCAAAATAATTATGCCCTTCTTCCCACAAAATAGTGGCCCCATAGGGGCGAAAATCTTCTCTGAACTTTATTGTCCTATTAAGTTCATCTTTTACCCCAGATCGATCGGGACGAACTAAAAGGCTGCGATGGCCCAGTGCCCTTGGACCGCACTCGCTGCGACCTTGAAACCAAGCAACAACTTCACCAGATTTTAATATTTCAGCAACTTTCTTGAAGTCTTTTAACTCGTAACAATAAAAGTCCTTAAAGAGCTGCTTTTTTTGGGACCAATCCTCGACTATACCGAGAGCAGAGGTTTGAATTTCGTGACCCCGCACCTGTGGTACCAAATTGTGATCGATATAGGCCTTTCCAAAAGAGAGGCCTAAACTAATGCCCTCATCACCTGGATTGGGAGGGATAAAAATTTCAGGTAATACCTTTTTCTTATAGAGTTTATAATTAGCAGTACAATTCAGAGCACAGCCCCCTGTGAAAACGAGGGGTAAATTATTAAGAGATTTTTCTTCTATGATGGTTAGAACTCTCATAAGATTGGTCTCGAAGGCCTCTTGAACGGTACTTGCCTGATCCTTCCAATAGTTTAAATCAGGGCTTTCTTGCCATTCTTTTTTACTTTGCCCTTTAAAAGATTTCGACCAGTCGATATTTCTTTGAAGCGTAAGATTGTCCTCTTTTTTAAAATTTGATTGACCGAAAGCTGCCAGCCCCATCACTTTACCAGAGCTTAGGTTATCGTTAAAAATAAGTTCCGCCATCTTTTCATAATAAGAGCCTATTCCTTCGCTTAGCTTTTTAGTAATCCCAGAATAATCCCTATACTGAAGCACCTCTTTATGAAGAATTTCAAGGGTAGATCCATTCCAATGAAATAATGTTGTGTGCTCAATATTTTCACCCATTCCATTACCGAAACGTTCAAAGGGCCCATTCTTATATTCGTCAAGAGCACTCCCTCCACCATCCATAACCAGAATCAATGCTTCTTGATACGGCATAAGCGCCATAGCACTAAAGGCATGGGCGAGATGATGTGGGATAAATTGTAACTCCTTATTAAAGTGAGAGCAGAAACGATCAAGCTTATTATTTTTTATCAATTCATAAAAGAGACCTTTCTTTTGATAAAGATCCTCCATAAACTTCGGTGTGGTAATATCTCTATTTTCTGCAATTCCCTCATAATGTTTTGACGTTACATCTAATTTTTCAAGGGCGAGTTTTGGCCAGTCACCCGCCCACTTTTTTCTCATTAGTCTTTCTGTCAGACAGGTTGTCCATTCATAACTACCACTGTCATCAATCGTGAGTTCTGTGACATTGCTATTATAAATATTTTTTCCTAAACCTAGATATTTCATCTTAACCAGCATCTCTATCAACAAAGAGATTATTCTCCTCATGAAGGGAACTTAGTAACGTCAATCCCCTTGTTAAAAAAACTTCTTCTTTATGAAAGTAATTGATACAGCGAAGTAGATTTTCTACGTGAATATGAAAATCAATATCACTTCCTGATTGCATCCATTGCCCGTAGAGTCCCCACTCTTCCCAAGCAATTTGAGCCTTAAAGACCGCGACTAAATCTTCCGAACATCCTTTCAGCAGGTCAAGATCATCCTCAAAACCTTCAAATTTAAGGGCAGGCCCAATCCAAATTTGTGGATAACAAATTAAAAAGCATATTCGTAGATCAGGGTTTTCATTATAGAACTCATTAATGGACTGCTCATCCTTAATGTCAATCACATAGAACTTTGCAAAAAAGTTAATAAAAAGCTCTTCTTTTTTAACAACAACTTTAAAAACGTTTTTTTGAACAACGAAGAGAACATCACTCCACTTTTGTAGCTCAGAAAGGTCTTCTTTGATATCCAGTGAACTCAAAAAACGCTTAATTTTCTTCTCTCTGCTGGAGAAAGACTTTTTCATTTTATGAAGGTCATTTCTTAACCAATTAAGAGCAAAGACAATTTTATCGCAGTGATTAATTAATAAATGGTCTTTTAAATTTTCTCTTTTTATAAGCATGGGATCTCGTGCCAATTCTAGAGGATTTGCGTAAGGAAGAAACTCACTTAATAATTCATGATCGTAATAAGAGATCTCACCTAAATGGGGAAATACATATTTTAGAAGCTTTAGTTTTTTCTCAATCTCAAGAACAGATTTACGATCAAAGCTGGACTCAAAATAGAAAGTTAAATCAATATCACTAAAGCCGAAGATTATATCTTTAAAGGCCAAACTATTGCGAAACCATAGAGTTCCAGAATGGCTTTTTAGTAATAGTCTAAATATCCAAAAGGGTATTAAATAAAATAATTCGCCAATTTTATAAGGAAGTATTTTACCTAAATTAACGGCAAGTGTTTGTAAAAAACCTAACCTCTTAATCAAAACGCCCTACCCGATCCACTTTTATTAGAATACAACTCACGACCAAGTTCATAACTAAGTTGCAGCAGGTCCTTAGAGAAGTAGAAAATTTTAAAATAATCTTCTACGTCTCGATTTAATGCTGGCTCATTTGAAAAGAACTCTCCCCTTGGAAAATTTAAATCCTCAAATAACCTCTTCCTAAGAGGTTCTTGCCAAGAAGGAACCTTATAATTCGATAATTTCATTCCATGATAAGGACTAAGACTTACTACATCATCAGTTCCCTTAGGTATGGTGTCATAAACTGGGCTTGTCCAACCACTGCGCAGAAAATTATGAGTGAGGCTTGAATCTGAATAATAAATCATTTGTGGGTTACCGTTAATAAAGAAATGCTCCGATTCACTAAAGGAACCAATATCGGTCTGATTTATCAAGTCTACATTGTTAGAAAACAATTCATTTAATACATTTAAGTTTTCTGCACGATTATAGTCCAAATAATCCTCTCCCCTCATTTGATTAAAGAAGGGAAGAATGGCCAGAGACTTAACACCGTTAGAGTTATCTTTTACAAGTTTGTGAAGTATTTCTTGAGATTGGAGTTCATGAAGATTAAGAATTAAAACTAAGTTTTCTGGATGAGAGGGATTTTTTCGCTCGTACATAACAGTCTTATATAAATTAACCTTTGAAGACCACGCTTCAGGCACGATAAACGCCAAATCCTCTTGAATAAAGAGCAAAGAGTGAAACCCCGTTGGCTCAGGAAATCGTTGAAAAAACCTCAGTAAAAAAAGAATACCATCTCTCAACAAGATGTGAGAAAAACCGTTTAGGCTTCTTAGGTTCTTAATCTCAAAACTAAAGAGAGGCCTTAGGCGTGAAAAATAACGGCGAGAATGTGGGGCCAAAAACTCTATATATTTTTCATCTAAAGGATCTTCTTCATTCCAGCTTATCTTTCTATTAAATAAATTGGTCTCCTCATTGGCCTTATCACCAAAGAAATCAAGTTCAGACCAGTCGTTATTATTCTTTATTGTCATTTCGTGGCCTCCTCAGAACTCTTCCAATATGCACCGTATAATTCATGATAGAAGAGACTATACTGGCCATTTGGTCCTCTAAAGGGTGCGCGAGGATTATTCTCAAATAACGAACAAAGTTTAAAAAATTTCTTATTAAAACCAGCGAAGAGTTTTTTATTTTCATCGATACTTGTGCATAACACACCAAGCTCTTTTGAAACGGCCTCAATTCCCATTTTCTTATGTGAAAGCTTAGTCAAAGCCCCTCGGTCTTGAGGAGTGCCAAGGGAGGCCAATCCCTTAACGGCCAATGATCGATGTGGTCCATGACGCTGCTCTCCTGGCAAAACAGGTACTAGGCAAACGCTATCCGGAGCGTAGGCCTTAAAAGAGCCATAGCCACCCCAGTCTGTAAGTAAGCATGGTAAACCACTACAAAGGGCTTCAGCAGGAGACATGCCATAGTCTTCGTCATTATGGCAGCTCAATGAGAGAAAGACATCGGCCGCACAATAGGTGGCGGCCAAATCACGATGAGTTAAGTTTCCTAGATAAATAATACGATTGCTGTCGACGAGATCAGTATGCTCTCTTAAGCACTCTTCCCAATGAAAAAAGAAAGTACCATCTAATGCTTCTTTACCGAGATAGGGCACACCAAGATCATCCATAGGCCCACTTAAAATTAACTTAGCTTTGGGATCAAACGTTTTTGAATAGGTAGCAAAAGTATAAATAGCATCGATTATATTTTTTTGATAACTTAAGCGACCACTATAGAAAAAGAGCGTCTCATCTTCTTTAATATCTAGCTCTATTCGTCTTTTTTGACGATCTTCCTCGTTATAGAAAAATGTTAATTCATCTACAGGAAAGGGAATAACAGAGACGTCTTCAGAATTACTGCTATTTAAGAGAGAGTGGACCAACTCTTTCTGCTTTTGAGAGGCACAGACGAAATGCATTTCAAAGTCATGATTACTTTTTTCAATTTCATCTTGTACGTTATTCCACAATGGAGCTTGAAGAATGAAATCACCAAAAAGGTGAATAATAAACTTAGGCAATTTTCCTTTATGCTTTAATAGAACTTTAATGAGGTTTTGAGGATGAGGATAATGATCTAGCCATATGACCTGATCAAAGCCCTTTTCTAAAACCAAGGTGGCAAGATCGTGTGACTCAAGACTATTAGCATGAGTTTCATAAGTTAAAACTTCGCAGGTGTGGCCACTATTTTGGCACAATTTAAGATAGGACTCTTCCAAATTGCTCGTAATACTTTGGCAGCTTCTCCAAAAAGAGGAATCCTTTTTTTTAATGAGAGCTAATTTCATAACAAGTCCGAGGAATTCATATATTTTGACAACTACTATATGATATCATGGGTTTAGAACCCAACCAATTGTCTAATCCTCTATAAATCAAGGAAATCTTTGGAACACAAACCTTCTTCCTCAAAAAATTCACAGTTTGATTTAGAAGTTCTCAAAAGGAAATTAGCTTCAGGCAGAGATCAGACTCTTACTGTAGTCTCAGATTCCATGAGCCCCCTTATCCTTGTGGGTGAGGAGATCCACATAACGGCGATAAATGAAGAAATTGGTCTTAAAATATTCGATATCATTTTGTTCTATCAAGGAGGTCGGCTCAACACCCATTTCCTGACAAAAATAGACAAGATAGAAGATCAATTTATCACTCGATCTTTAAAAATATCAGGGGATCAAGATTACCCGCTCAAACGAAGTGAGATAATTGGTAAAATAAAAAATAAAAAATTAAGCTTTTGGCATAAGCTTAAAGTTCTTCTGTTAAGCTAAATCAATATGAAAATTTTTATACGCCAACTTATATCGTTAACATTTGCCAATATGAAGGCCCGCTATCGAAAAACCTTAGCAGGTTTTATCTGGGTTATTCTAAACCCAATTATTCTTTATTCAGTTCAGAGTATCGTCTTTAGAAAGATTTTAAAAATAGATGTCCCCGACTATTCTCTTTTCCTTATGGGCGGTCTACTTCCATGGATTTTTATAACCAATACACTTGAAATGAGTATTCCCTATCTCTATAACAGTCATAATCTTTTAAGGGGATTTAGAATCAATCCTTTTCTGCTCATACTCTGTCAGGTTTTAGATAATTTCATTAATTTTGTTGTCGCCTTTTTGGTCATTCTAATACCAGTGACAATATTTTCGCCTTATACCGACACGGCCTTTTATTTACTTCCACTGCCGATCCTTGTTCTGCTCGTAGGAATTGCGGCGATATCCTCTCTGGCCAGTTTAATGAATGTATTTTATCGGGACACAAAGTTTGTCCTGACATTTGTTTTAAATATTATGTATTTTATAACGCCAATCTTTTACCCTGTTGAGTTTGTCCCCCAAGAGTACCGCTGGGTAATTGATCTAAACCCACTGTTCTACCTCATTGAGGCCTTTCGAAGTGCCGTTTACGGCTACGACCCCCTATTCTTTTGGCCTGCACTAGGAAAAGCTGCGTTAGTCTCATTCGGTTTTGCACTCATTTCTTTTATTTACTGGAATCGGAGAAAAAATGACCTCTACTACTACATCTGATTCACAAATTCTAAAAGTCGAAAACTTAAGCCTCTCCTTTGATCTTGATCTTCAAAAGGGCCATACGGTTCGTGATGTATTTGTAAATCTTCTCACCCACCCGCTCCAATCAGTTCTTGGCCGAAGAGAGGTTCACAAGGTGCTAGAGAATATTAATTTTGAATTAAAGGTCGGTGAAAAAGCCGCTTTGATTGGAGAAAATGGCTCTGGAAAAACCAGCCTCTGCCGATGTGTTGCAGGGATGATTCTCCCTCAACAGGGAACCATTCAAAGAAAGGGAAATATTCAAGCTATCTTTTCTACGGCCAGTGCCATCCACTTTTCCCTAACAGGTCGAGAAAATGCTTTTCTTTTGGGAGAACTGATTTTCCCAGACCTAAATAAAGAAGAATTAAAAGAAGTTATTGAAGAGGCGCTTGAATTTTCGGAATTGGGCAAATTTCTTGAAGCTCCCTTTTTTACCTACTCCCGTGGCATGCAGGCGCGCCTCTTTTTATCTGTTGTCACTGCAAGGCCAACAGAGCTTCTCATTCTTGATGAAGTTTATGATGGTGCAGATGAATTCTTTCAAATTAAAATGCAAGAAAGAATGAATAAGGTGATTGAGAAATCTGGAGCCGTGCTCTTCATCTCCCACAATGCTGATCTCGTGGGCCAAGTCTGTAATAGGGCCATTGTATTAAGTGATAAAAAGATTATTTATGATGGCAAAAATGTGACCAAAGGCCTGGCCCTCTACAAGTCCCTCCACGGAGGAGGCTACAAAACTGGTCAGTAAAGACAAAATTGGATAATCACTCCCTTCAGCACCTTTGTAATTACAGTAACTTACAATTTTCTCAATCTTCT
>JAFMBV010000099.1 GCA_017858255.1 Bacteriovoracaceae bacterium | reverse complement strand
TAACAGTCTATTGAGAAAATTAAGCAATTAATGGAACTCATTGATTTAAATATTTTAAGGTAGAATCTAAAAGAAGCTTTTCATATTTGGTCCTGTAGGTAGTTCCATGTATTAATTCAAAGTTTTTTATTTCATCTTGAATATCGATAAGCTCATCTTTTCCGTTACCCAATCCAAATGCTCTTACTATTTTGTCATGATCCTTTATAGGGAAACTACACTTGTCTTGGAGTAAAACACTTCTTGTAAACTTGTTCGCTGTTATTTCATTAATTCCTTTGATTTTTAAGAGCGTTTCATAAATTTGAAACCTTTCTTTGGGAGTGGTGAAAATGAAGAGCTCTATTCTTCTCATATTTAAAGCATGTTCGACGAAATCAATATTATAGTAATCCCGCATCATTTGGAGGCACACCAATACATTGTTATAGTCTTTTACAAATTGTTTTATAATCGTTGGATTATCTTTTTTATTTTTATAATAATTAATCGTTTGAGCATATTGGAAGAGAACATTTGAATAGTTTTTCTGTATCTTATATTTTTGAAGATAATAAAATTCTAAGAAGAGTTTTGCTTGTTCTAATGAAACCTTAGGTGAGATATTTTCTTGGTTTTGAATGATAAATTCGGGGTGTTTGTCTTTTAAATAGGCCCCAAAATCTTTGAAATCTGAATACCATTGTAGACAACCGGTGCCTTCACAGCCGTTAAAGAGTTGTGACCTTTGAAAACTATTAAGTTGGCAGGATGATAGGACCATAAGGCCAAATACTAATATATATTTCATGATATGATTTTAACCTTTAATTTGCTCTAGGGTAAGGCATTAGGATCTCTTTTAGAAAGTCTCTACAATTCTTAGTGAATGATTTTTTTGATTTTAAAATCTTCCTGTAACTTTTATTGACTTCTGTTGCTTTCCATAATGGTCCGTTTATCACCTCATCGATTATCGGTTTTGAAGGACTTTCATGGGACCTCTCTATAAGAGTGGCCATAATGGATTCGTGCCTAGGTCCAATTGAATCAAGCTCCTTCAATTTATTTAGGATGAATTGTGCTTTGGCCGAGTCATCATAAGGAGAATCTAGGGCAAATTCTTGTAAGAAGACCCATTTCATTCCGATGTCCTCTGGTTTGTTCTGTTGTATGTATTGCCAGCTTAGTTCGCCATATTCTGCGGGTAGTATTCTCAGATAATGTATAGGGTCTAGGTCACTCTCTGTTATATATGTCATAAAGTGCTTAAACTTTTCTTCCACGGTCTGTGGGTGATTTATATTGAGGGCGGGGATAACTCCTGCGGTTCTCTGTCTTCTTAGGTATCTCACTCTATTTGTTATTAAAGTTGTAATAAGTCGAAACTGTTCACCACTTTGTTGGGGTCTAATAAATCTCAACTCTATGGTTCTATCATTGACGGGAACTTTCTTCTTCAGGCGCATTAGGTTTATACCATGATATTTTTGGGGAGGGGCCCAAAGTTTAACAGTTTTCTTGTGTACTCTTTTTAAAATATCATTCGATAGTTCTAGGAGGCTCGTTGGCCAGTAGTCAAAGTTATCAATGATATCCCAAAAGGCTCTCTTACTTGCCTCTGGTAATGCATCTAGCGTAGGAGAATTAGCATGGTCGTAATTTAAAATTCCTGAGCCGAGTTCTGAGTGATTATAAGAATCAACTAAGAAGTCTCTTAAGAGGTTAGCGTCGTTTTCGAATAGTCCTTTTATTCCAAAGTGAATATGACCACCTCCGGCGCCAAACCCTGGCTGAAGTCCTATTCTTCGAGCAGGGTCAAAAATGTCAGTCTGCATCCTTTTAGTTAGTTTCTTAAGCTTGCTTTGAGGGATTGGTTTTCCAATTACTTCTACGACCCATGGGTCCAGTGTAATATCAAAATAGTGACTATCGGGATAAGTTATGCGGCCAATCCTGAGGCCATTTTTATCGGAGGTCCAACTGACGGTGCAACCATCGCATACTTTTAAGATCTCTTGTATTAGCTCTTTTTGGGCCTGCTTATTGGCCTTGGTATTTATTGTATTTCCACCGGCACTACGTCCCGCATCTTTAAGTTCTTCACTAGTAAATGTAAGTTCCATTCCATATAAGGGCTCGTCTTGATAGAGACCTATGACATTTTCTGAACTTGGTGCTCTAGGTATCGAGTCTACAAAGTTAGAAGAGCAACTATAAATTAGTAATGACGATAGTATGATGACTAATTTCATACTTACTTTATCGGTCGATGGCCCCTGATTATTATTAGTTGACCTGAATTCTTGGTCTTTTCTCTTCGTAGTCAATGACTTCTTAAGCTGATATGATTTTAAGATAACTAAAGTATTAGGTGAGCTATGAAGATTACTATTTTATTTAGTCTTTTATTAATTTTCTCCAGTTGTCAGCCCGTAGAAAAGAGTGAGCCAAGTGCTTTGCGTTTCTTTAAGGTAGATTCAAATGATTTGAACTCACTTGTTAATGAAAAGGCCTTACCGGCCATTCCTGATCTTACCTCTGACAAGACTATTCTTAACCGCGACTACCCAATAGAGGTCGCCCTTTATAACGACGGTCAATTCTTCTACGATCTACCTAACTTGAGAACGGGTAAAGGAACTTGGAAAATAGAGGATGGCATGGTTAAGCTCAATGCTGATACTGGAATTTTTGATATGAATATCGAAATAGTTGCGATTAAAGAAAAGGCAGAAGAAGTCGTTCTAAAGTTCAGGGATCGTTTTGGGCCCAGAATTTTAAATACAGAAAAAATAAATCACCTATAATATTCCCCTTTAGTTAGTACTCAGTAGGGTTCTTCTCCTGTTTAAGCCAATACCATAGAGACATAGTTCGTATATTCCTTTGTGCTTTATCTAAGAGCAAAATTATCCGATAAGATTTTGTGAATTTACAGTTAATTTTAATTCTACTTTTAACCCTAAGCTGCTCTCAACCTTCAAAAATAAGAAGGTTAGGTTTTAATAATAATGCTTTAAGAAGTCCTGATTCTTTATTTGAAGATAAAGTTGGGATTGAAGCCACTCTAACGAATAGTTTCTTACAGTCGAATGAAAAGCTACTCCCTCCTGAGTTAGATAGTTATCTTGAGAGTTTAATTGTTCAGTTAAAAATGCTTTGTGATCAATGTGTTATTAAAAGTTATACGGGTCTCTCCTATGAAAAAGAATACAAAGTAACATTTCCTGATGGGTTCTCTTTTAATGTTGGTCGAGACCAACGAGTATTAGAAATAACTGCTGACCCGATATCTTTTGATGATTTGAGTCTTCATACAAGAAAGATAAGTGATTATTTAATAATCGCTGGGGAAAGAATTGGATTATCTCCTGCTAGGCATACGGGAGGAGGGCATCTTCATTTTGATTTTCAAGCATTTTTTCAAGAAGACCGATTACTTTTTAGAGACTTCATGGTTGACTACTACAACAATCAAATGGTTTTTGAAGAGTATTTTGGTGGAGAAAATAATAATGCCCCTGTTATTGATCAACTCCCAGCTTCTTCTCAAGAAAATTTCATAAAAATCGTCAAGGATTTTGATGAATCGCCATTTTCTATTTATGAGTTCATGACAAGGCTCAATGGTGAGGTTTATCATCAAACATTTAATGAAGCATATACACCAGCTAATAAATACCAAGCAATATCGCTGATTCATGCCTTTAGAGAAGGGGGAACGGTTGAGTTGAGAAGTATCAGACCCTATCAAAGTGGCGAGAGTGTTGAGCTTATTGCCGATATGTTTTTTAAAAGAAGAGATTATTTAAAAAATTTAAGAAAAGAAGGCAATTACCCCATCGTAAAGTCATCCTCCTTTAAAGGTCTACTACCGACACGAGATCGATTTAAGCGAGTAAAAGCATATTTAAAAGAGTCAAACTTAGATCCAAAAAAATACTATCAACTATTTCCAAAGGAAGCCTTTCCCTATATTTGGAAAGATTTGGGAAGTGAAGATCAATATAAGTTTTTAGAAGGGTACTTTTTAAAAACACCTTTTGATTTTATTGAAAGAGTCGATGGTTTTTTTTCAAAAGGTGTTCTGTCAAAGTTGACCTTAGATCAGCGCAGGTCTTTGTTGAAAATTTTGATGAGAAAGGTCATTCAGAGTACAAATCAAGATAATTTATTAAAGAACGTAATGAATTATAAAAAATATCTACCCTTTGATCTTTCAAAGATCAAAGAGGAAATAGAGCTTGAAACAAGAGAAGTTCCTGGTTGTGGGAGTTTGATTAGGCCTCTCTTATAGAAAATGGCACTTCTTTTATTAAGAGGGTTGTTGCACCAGTTGTATTTCTAATACAAAATTAAAGTGTAGAGGTTCGTTATTGCATATAAAAAGTTAATTCGTCTGATTTTGATTGTTTTAATTAGCTTACCTTCATGGGGAAGATCTTTTGTCGTTGACAGCTATTTTGATGGGTTAAAAATCTATAAAGATGGCCCCTATATAATAGAAACAAAAAATTCAAAAGTTACCAAAATAATTAGAGATAAACTTAAACCAAGAACTGGTCTATTTCTTTTGCCTGGTCTTGTTGATGCTCATGTTCATCTCTACTATCAAGAATATTTGCCTTATGGAAATCATAAGGAATCTCTTGCTAAGACTTTTTCGATTAGCGATTCTCAGAGAAAAATACTTATAGAAAGTTTTTTGAATGATCGCATAAAAAAAGGTTTTATTTGGCTAAGAGATTTAGGTGGTGATCGCCGTGGACGAAAGGTCTTAAAGTCTTTAATAAAAGAAAAAGGTTCAAATTATCCTTTTGTTGAAATGATGGAGGAGAGCTTAACTTGGGGACCAGGACAATGTAGTCCCCCCTTAAATTGTGACAGAATCAGTATTGATTTAAAGAATTATAAAATTGATCAACTTGATAAACTTCTTAAAGGCCTTGTTCAAAAAGGTCTCAGCCATTTAAAAGTTTACCTCGATTCAGATCCTTTCGATTCTCAGCCGATGCCAATTCCTTGGGTAAAGGCAATTATACAAAAGGCAAAGGATCTTAAACTGAAAGTTGCATTCCATGTGGGGCTATTTTACCCATTAGAGAAGATAATATCTTCAATGGATGAAAATTTTTCGTTAGAGCACATCTATCATGTGAGTAATGATTTTCCCTTGGAAAAGGCTAGGGCAGTATTAGTTCCTACGGATATTCCTTTTAGTTTTATTGAGTTTATTAAAAATAGAGGGGGCAATTATCAAGCTTATTATTTTGATAAAATTAAAAGTCAAAAGCGCTTCAAAAAACTTTTAGAAAGAAATCTTCCTCTCTGCTTTGGTTCAGACTTTTACTTTGAAACTTCTGATTCGGTGAAAACAAGATCTTACTGGGCCATTGAGAGTCTTGTTGATTGGCATGAATTGGGCATGTCTAACTTGGATGTGCTAAAGAGTGCCACAAGTAACTGCTCTAAGCTTTTTAACAAGAAACCATTTCTTATTCAGGAAAAAGCACCTGCAAACTTCATTATTGTGAAGGGGAATCCCGAAAAAGATATTCGGGATCTTCACAACATTCTTTGGGTTATCAAAGACGGAAAGGTTTTAAAAAGTCCTTAACTTATGTACTTCTTCATTTGGCCTGACTTAAAGCGAACGATGTAATCATCCGCTTTTTCTTTAACAACTTTACTCATGTACATCATTCCTAAGATATTGGGAAAGGCCATGGAAAGAAGCATTAGGTCTGCAAACTCAACGACATTTTCTACAGAAAGAAGAGGACCTAAAATAATAATAAAAACATAAGCGAACTTATAAAGCCTAATGGCGTTGCCACCTAGCTTGTCTCCAAAGAGATACTCAGTTGCTCGCTCTCCATAATAAGACCATGAGATGACGGTTGAGTAAGCAAATACTGCGATAGCTACAGTTAGGGCATAAGGCATCCAGCTACCAAGACTTGAGAATGCTAGTGCGGTCATTTTCACACCTACTAAACCATCACTGTTGGTAAACTGAGGATCCAAGTTGGCCCCTGTTATCAAAATAGCTAAGGCGGTCATCGTACAAACTAAATGAGTGTCGATCGTGGGGCCGATCATGGCCACAAGTCCTTCTCTGACGGGTTCATCTGTTTTGGCCGCACTGTGTGCAATGGCCGCGGAACCGAGACCTGCTTCGTTGGAGAAACTTGCTCTCCTTACCCCTTGAATCATGACAGCAAGAAAACCTCCGAAAGCCGCAAGAGGGCTAAAGGCCTGAACAAAAATTTGGGTAATCATATCGGGAACCATTTCATAGTTTGAAAAGATAATCGCTAAGCAAGAGACAACATAGAAAGCGCACATAATAGGTACAAGTTTTGAAGTTACGGCACCAATTCTTTTGATACCACCTAAAAGAACTATACCTGCTAAAAAGGCGAGAGTGATACCCACTACTAGAGCGTTGGCCCCCGGGAATTGCATCTTGATAATTTCATAGGTTTGGTTGGCCTGGAAAAGGTTTCCACCACCAAAAGAGGCCATAATAGTCATAACAGCAAAGAATCCGCCTAGGAATTTTCCAAGTTTTGGGTGGCCTCTTTCTTTGAGACCCTCGTTTAAGTAGACCATAGGGCCACCTAACATGCCGCCTTTTGAGTCTTTAACGCGGTAAAGTTGAGCGAAGGTACAAGAAGAGAACTTCATACACATGCCAAAGAACGCCACTATCCACAACCAAAATACGGCACCTGGACCACCTACTGAGATGGCCACGGCAACACCAGCAATATTTCCAAGGCCAACAGTTGCCGATAACGCCGATGTTAGGGCCTGAAAGTGAGTAATGTCTCCTTCGTGATCTGGATGATCGTAATGACCCTTCACAACATCGATGGCATGGCGATACATAGTTAAATTGAGAAAACCATAGCGAAACGTAAAGTAAATGCCGCCGGAGACCATAACAAAAAGAATTAGGGGGAGTCCTAGAACTGGTACTGGCCAAAAGAGAAATTGAGCATAAACACCGTTGAATTGGCCAAATATACTATTAACCATCTCTTCATATCCATTCTCCGCAAATACTTGGCCCGAAAAAAGAAATGTAAAGATCGTTACTAGGCGCGCTAAAAGCGTTGTCATGAAATATCTCCTCAATTGTTGTGTGAGGAAAATTCTAACGTGATGTGAGTTAAATTGTCTAATTTTAGGTATTTATACGCTATGCGGCCGAATTAGAGTTCGGTTTCCGGAAGCTCAAAGCCTTGCTCAAGACCAAATTGCTCTGCTTCTAGGAGAAGGATCTCATTTGTTAAGATCTCTGAGGTAAGGTCATTTTCCTCTGTATTATTACCTTGGTTTAAATCGATATTTACTTTAATTAGCTCTGCATTTTTTTCTTTTAAGGTGTCTTTTAAAAACGCTAGCCTGAGCGACTTATCTTTTGGAGAAGCTGACCCAATTTGAACATCGTTGATTGTGCTACTTTGAGTGGTGGTGATTATGTCTGTTGCGTTGTTCTCTGTGGGCGTATTAGCACAACTTGTAATTACTATCGTGAGGGCCATAAATGAGTATGAGAGAGTCTTTTTCATAAAAATTTTCCTAATGTGCTAATAACAAATTTTCCGTTCAATTTAGTAGATCTTCTTTAATTATATCTACTTTTTAAAACATTACATGTTTTGAGTCTTTGTTTTTGATTTATTTATCACTTTTATGGGTTTTGGGTAACCATGAGAGTAATATTGATAGTCATCATAAGCTGTTGAAAAAAGAACCTATTTTTAATGAGATTTAGTCACGAGGCTTCAGTTTATGGTTATAGAGAGTAGGGAGAACTTTCAAATCAAGAAGAGCTCCCCAAAGAATAACAATCCCTAAACATAGTCCAAATTGCTTAATTGGTAAGAAGTCATTGAGTCCAAATAGGAAAAAACATAAGGACAAAAGAAAACTTGCCCCTAAAACTGGGGTGACTACCCCGAAAATATAGTAACTTCTCGTTAGATTCGGTTTGTTAAGAGCGTGAATAATATGAAAAGAGCTATCTACAATTAGGCCTAAAGAAATACTGAAAGTCATAACGGTAGCAATATTAAAAGAAAGACCGAATAAATAAAGGAGTGGGAAAGAAGCAAAAACAGGGATTATATTAACGGCCAAAAAGATAAAGAAAACCTTAAAAGATTTAAAGTAAAAGAGAGATAGAGTTGAAATGAGAAGAAGACTTAAAAAGAAACTTTTAAAGAGAACCCCTATCATCTGTTTTTGTGCCTTCATTAGATGGTAGTAGAGGCCATTAAAATGGGCTTTGTACTTGTATCCTATAATTATTTTCTTAATATCCTTCAGCATTTCCTCATATATATCGACGTTAATATTTTTAAAAAGAATCGTTATTCTGTATTGATCTTCAAGAGGATAGCCATCGTTAATGGAGGGGGGAACTTTACCTTTTAAAGCGAAATAGGAGAGCATATGAGGAGGTAATTTATCTTCACCAGTGTATTTAAAATTAGCTAGTTTTACTAAAGAGTTTGCTGAAATTATATCTACCCCTAGCTTCTCTTTTATTTCATCCTCTAATTCAGCAATTTGCTTTAACTGAAGAATATTAGGGTCTGCCAGTGGAAGAGTTATTTCTAAAATAGGTGTTCCAAGATAATGTTTTGCAATTTCATCCATTTTTTCTTTTATCTTAAGCTGTGGAGGAAAATAGCGCGAGGCATCCGTAATGATTGGGATTCTTGGTAAAGCAAGGCCGCCAAGTAGGAGAGAGCAAACGGTAAAGAGAGCAATCTTTTTTAAAGACCAAGAGCTCGACCAAGACATGGGTATTTTGTAAGAAATTTTTGCTCTTCGTCTAAAAAACCATATCTCAGGGAAGACCTTCGCCACAACAGATAACCACAAAATGGTTAGCAGAGTACTTATCAGAATAAGCGATGAAGAGAGAATTCCGAATTGTGAGATCGCCTCAAGGGAAGAAAAGGCCAAGGATCCAAACCCGATGAAGGTGGTGATAACCATCAAGACTATAGGCTCGTACTTATCTTTTAAGGCGCTCTTTAGACTTTTTAACTCTTTCCCTGTGTTGTGAATGTGTAGAACAAGACTTAGTTGAATGACAAAAAGTAGCAGTGGGACTATGGAGGTCACAAGGTTACTTGAGCTAAAAAATATCTTAGTGGCACTTAATGATAAAGAAGCGCTCATGAGTCCAGGTACAAAACAAATAATGGCTTCCATAAGGGTACTGAGAAAAAGGGTGAGAATTAAGAAAATACCAATAAAAAGGATAGGAAAGAGATACTTTTTAATTGTTTTTGAATACTGATCAAGAAGGAGATTTGTATAAGGAATGCCACTAAAACTGAGGTGGGGAAAACTTTCTCCCATCTTTTTAATGGAGTTTTTAAAGTTAATCTTTGTGCTTTCTTCAGCGGCCACAATGAGAAACCCAAGACCTGGGTTTGTTTTTAATCTTAAGGGGTTTAGGTCTTCAAGGGAGTGAACATGACAATTGGTATTACATGCTGCGGTTAATTCATTGAGAAGAGAGGTATCCTCTTTTCTCACGGTTGAGGTTGTGGCCACAACCATTGAGACCACGTTAAATCCCGATACAAAATCCTGATATGCGATACGGCCATCTTTAGTAAGAAAAATGGTCTCTTCATTCAATTGATCCATATCTTGAGTCCATATGAGTCCAAGAACTAGAAAAATTAGATAAGTCGTTAAGAGGAGTGGGTATAAAAAAGGTCTAATCATTTTGAAGGATTTGAGGAACCAGTAGGTCCTCTAAGAAATAGGCCTGTAATTCTTGGCGTCCTTTGAGATTTGCCTTCTTATAAATGGAAGCGGATTGGTGGCGAATAGTCTTGTCTGCACTGGATCTGATTTGGGCAATTTCGTTATTGCTAATACCTTTAAGTAATAGGAGGGCAACCTCCCTCTCGGCATTGCTAAGACTCCAGTTGTCGAACTCTTCATCTATGTGGTGAGAAAGTCCCTCTATAAAAATCTTAGACTTAACCTCTTGGTCTTTTACTAGTTCCGTGAGCAAGTTCTTTTGCTTAATTAGGAAGGATATTTTCCTTTGATCCATGGTCATTTTATAAACCAAAAAAACCACTGTAATAATGGATGCTAGCGCAATTGAGAGGTCTAGGGTCAGATGCCTGAGTGCGGTGCCGTCAGCAAAGTCTTCAATCACATCAATCGCCGTTAAAATACTAATAACGCTCAATAAAATACCAATGAAAAAACGTTCATTTCTAAATATTTTGTCATTTCTTCTATACGGCATATGACCTAGAGTTAGGGGTTAACATCTCAATATTACAAAATTATAGGTCATCATACCTATATAGTGAAACCGTTTTTGGTCGTATCGTAGTAGTGACTTCAGCTTTGAAGGTGGTACTGCAATGAATAATTCCCAAATTCAAAACCTCTTAAGAAAAAAACCGCTATTTATCTTAGTTGGTGTTGGAAATATAATACTCTTTCACTTTGCTATCATTCGTTTGTTTTGCTTCTTATACGATAGTTCGAGTCGGCAAACTTACTCATCTCTATGGGTGACGTTAGTGATTGATATTAGTCTTCTCATCTTTTTCTGTGCGCCCCATAGTTTTCTTCTTACAAGTAATTGGAAGAAGAGGTTGCTTCAATATATCCCAAAGCCGCTATATGCCACTTTCTACTCTCTTCATGCCTGCCTCGCTATCGTCCTGCTGGACAGGTTTTGGGGTAACTTTGGTATAGAATTTTACCGATATGAGTTTAACTATCAATCACTTGGCAGCTATTCAATTCAAATACCCTATATAATGTCATGGCTTTTTATGTTTTGGGCGATGTTCTCTACAGGACTTTTTAGACAGTCTGGTATTGAAGAATGGTACAAGTCTCTTCGCAATGTTAAGTATAAGCAAGGTCTAGCAATTGGTGGTGCTTATTCTGTTTGCCGCCATCCAATCTATGCGGCATTTTTGGCGATGATTTGGACTGCCCCTAATATGACAGGAGACCATCTCCTTATAAGTGTGGCCTGGAGTGTTTATATTTTTTGGGGTGCTGGTCAAAAAGAAAAGCGTTTGATGCGAAATCAGACCTATCGTCAGTACGCGACAGAGGTAACGGCTTTTCCATTTGTCGGCCAACTTGTTGATGGTTTCATCAGCAAAACTTTATGGGGGATCAATTGAAATTAAAGGGATCTTTTATACTTATTTTAGTTGTCACGATACTTGGTCTTCGTGCTGAGATTATAACGGGTACTTCTCAATTTGATAATTTTGAAAAGGCTCAGGAGTCCCAGGAACATTTAAAATTCACGGTGGAAAGCACTAAGGTTGGGCTTTTTTCCAGTGATGTCGATGGTTATGTTTTAGGCTATAAATATACTGCAGACTACGATGAAAAAAATGAAGTTTTAAGAGATTTAAAACTGGGATTTCTCATTGAGAAAATGGACACCGATCATGAGGGGCGCGATACCAAGCTTCATTCATTGTGCATGGGTTTACCCACCTATAAAAAGATAAAAATTTCTTTTGTTGGTCCCGTCTTTTTGAAAGAGAAGAAAGCGACAACATTAAATGGTACTGTCGCAATCCGTGGCAAGGAAAAACCATTTACTATGGAAACGACTTTAATTCTAATGGACAAGAAATTAACAATTAAAGGAAAAAGTATTTGGAGTCTCAAAGAGATGGAGATTCCAGATCCAAGTATAGCAGTTGCAAAATTGTCTGATGAAATTCGTCTCGATGTTTTATTAACCCATTCATTTAAGTAAAGGTATTTAAATGGCCTATTTAGTCGACATAAAAACAAGTTTTCCAAAGAACTACTATAATCAAGAGGAATTGACGGCAGCACTCTTAAAAGTATGGGGCGATAAAATTACCAATCACTCTAGGATAGAGACACTGCAAAAAAATGTTCTTGTAGAGAGTCGCCACTTAAGTATGCCTTTAGAGTCTTATTTCAATGATATGACTTTTGGAGAGCGCAATAGGCAATTTATTGAAGTAGCGACCGAGATCAGTAAGAACGCAATTAAAGAACTCTTAGAAGCCAATAACTTAAATGCTGAAGATATTTCCAGTCTTTGGAGTAATACTGTTACTGGATTTTCTATCCCTAGTTTAGAAGCAAGAATCATGAACCTTTTGCCATTTAAAACTGATACCAAAAGGGTTCCCCTTATGGGTCTAGGTTGCATGGCAGGGGTGGCAGGAATCAATAGAGTGAGTGACTACTTAAAAGGTCACCCAAAAGAAGCGGTGGTCTTCTTTAGTGTTGAATGTTGTTCCCTTACTTTTCAGATGGGAGATCTTCGTGTTGCTAATTTACTCTCAACAGCACTCTTTGGTGATGGGGCCGCAGCGGTCTTGATGGTAGGAGATGAGCATCCCTTGGCCTTAAAGGCTCCATTAAAACTTAAAGATAACCTCAGCGTTTTCTTTCCAGAATCTGAAGATGTTATGGGTTGGGATGTCTCTGAAAGGGGATTAAGTATTATTTTAAATAAAAATGTACCTGAAGTGACAGAGAAAGAATTACAGGGGCCATTAGATGACTTTTTATCCTCACGAAAAATTTCTTTGGGTGATATTAAATCCTTCTTTGCTCACCCAGGAGGTCCTAAGGTAATGATGGCCTTAGAAAAGGTTCTGGATTTACCACAGGGTGGACTCACTCATTCATGGGAAAGTCTCAAACAAAATGGTAATATGTCTTCTGTAAGTGTCCTTGATATTTTTCACCGTCACCTAGAACTCTATCGAGAGGACCCTGATAGTTTTCGAGGAAAATGGGGCTTGAGTGTCGCCATGGGGCCCGCTTTTAGTGCAGAGCTAGGATTGTTTAAATGGAATTAATAACCCTTTTTAAAATTTTGATTATCTTTACATGCCTTCAACGAATATTCGAACTCTTCATAGCGAAGAGAAATGAAAAGAGTATATTGGCCCTTGGTGGACGAATCATTAAAGAGAAGAACTATATCTTTATGGTTCTTCTCCATACATCTTGGTTACTAGGACTTCTATACTTTTCCTTCTCTGATAGATTAGGTGCGCTAAATCCAATTCTTTTCTTTGGTGCTTTTATCTTTTTCTTACTAGGCCAGATCCTCCGTATTACAGCAATTTGGACTCTAGGTGAGAGATGGTCTACTCGAATCGTGATTCTACCTGAGGCGCCTGTAGTAAAAAAAGGCATATTTAACTTCATCAGACACCCTAACTATCTCGGTGTTGTTTTTGAGTTAGTGGCCCTGCCTCTTATGGGTGGTCTCTTTGTTTACGCGTTTGTATTTAGTGTTCTAAACGGAATCATTCTCTTCTTTCGCATTCGGGAAGAAGAGGCCATGCTTTGCCAGTATAATGATTACCAAGACAAATTCTTAAGTGAGAGTCGCCCTTGAAAATTGCCGTAATTGGTGGTGGTCCTATTGGTTTGATGTCCGCCCTTATGTTGGCCAATAGAGGCCATATTGTTCATGTCTTTGAAAAGGGCGACTGGCCTAAAGATAAGGCCTGTGGTCAAGGTATTATGCCTTCAGGTGTAAAGGCCTTAAAAAAACAAGGAATTGAATTTAATCACGGTCTTGATAGCTTTGCTTTTGATGGTGTTAGTTATATTGATGGCCAGCGCTTTCTAAAAGGCTTAATGGGTCAAGTTGGCATTGGTGTAGAGAGACGAATTTTATCTTCAAAGCTTTTTGAAAAAGCAAAATCTTTTAAACATATTCATTTAAAACCTGGAGT
>JAFMBV010000207.1 GCA_017858255.1 Bacteriovoracaceae bacterium | reverse complement strand
AAATATGTTTGATATAAAAGGGACTTCATTTGTCTTATCAATAGATAGGACTTGTTTTAATTTATTCAATTTAGTGATGAGCCTATGAGCTTGAGGTTTCATCAAAAAATTATTGATTATTACCCCTTGTTACTTATCTTTCTTACTCCCTTGGTTTTGCACCTTATTAGTCCTGAGTGGTTGTATCCAGAGCATTGGAGTGTTGACTCATATTTAAACCATCGCTATGCCTTCCATTATCCTCTGCCAGATTTTCATAACGATTGGTACAAGGCCGAAAGGGTGGCATGGCTGATTCCCCTTCATTTTCTTAAAAAAATTGTAGGTGGTTATAACCTATTACTCGTTTGGGGGATTTTGGCCTACTGGGGTCTTGGGCTTCTTTATTATAGTTTGCTGAAGTCTCTTTATGGACGACCAGGGGCAGTAGCGACCTTGCCTTTTATTGTTTTGTACCCTCATCTTATTAGCTTTAACTCAGGAGGGGGATCCTACCACAGTTATTGTGCCTCTCTTTATTTCTTATCATCTTTGTTTTTTTTAATTAAGTCTCTAAAGTACAGTGGGAAAAAGGAAAGGATTCTTCTAATTTTTTCCGGTTTCTTTCTTGCCTCAAACATTATAATAAGTTTGCTTTATTTGAATTTGCTTCTTATTTTTCCTGCGCTTCTTTACTTCAAAAAGGAAAAACTTAGTTTCTATAGGTTAGGACATCTTTTAATAGGGGTTGTTCTTGCTTACCTCTTTTGGAGTTTTTTGAATATTCAGTTTGACAGAGGATGGGTAAGCTTTCTCTTACGTTTTGAAACTCTTTCTCTTCACTCGGATCCTGAGCATATCTATAATACCTGGTATAAAAAGTTTCGCTCCTTATTTATTTTTAGCTATTATAGCGCTAACTACCTCGGGCTCTTTATGGGGATAGCTTGTGCTAATTTACTTGTCTTGTGGAAAAAAAGAAAAAGTACTTGGTCGGATCACATTTTGAGTTGGCACGGCGTTTTTGTTGTGGGGCTTTGGTTTTTCTGGCATGCCTTAGGCCTTCAGTCTCTGCTTCCGCCAGACTTTTCTTATCCTTTGCAAATTCCTATCTTCTTAACATTACCTATCTTTCTTCCTTTTAGTGACGCTCAAAATACTTCACCACTAGGTTCCTATATGAAATTTTCGCTGGTTAGTGGTTGCTTGTTTCTTATGGCCAATATCTATTCCCACAATATTCATTACAAAGTTATGGAGCTTGGGATTGAAAAAGTAACATCCTTCGTTTTTCTCGTTGCTTTTATTGCTGCTATTTATTCTCTTAAAAGCAGTAAGAAGAAGAGGACAGCTGTTTTTTCTTTACTTGTGATTGCCTCTTTTTATAGCTATTTCGGTGACCATTATAAGAATTATTCTAGCAACCGTTGTCGTTTTAACAGGAGCACTGATCACTTTGTTATAAATATTGTTAATAAGTTACGACCTTTGAGAAAGAAGAGTCGCGATATTTTTATTTATCACTCGCCGATGGAAAAATTTCCCATTAAAAGTTGTCCTGGGAATGATTTTCAATTGGGTCGCGTACTCCACCATATAAACTCTATATTTGGCTCTACTCTATATGAAATACCGGGTACCACTTTTCTTATGTCAGACGATCCCGATATTATTGCTGACAAACCGTTTTTCTCCAGAGTCCATAGGCGAAAGGGAGCACTTGTTTTCATCTCTCATAAATACGAAGAGCGCCTGATACGTCTTAAGGAAATTGCAGAAGGGTACGGGTTTAGCATAATTGAGGAAGATAAATTTTCTTACCAATTGGCCCAAAGGGAAATATTTATTGGTGTCCATACTCTCAAACACACAGCTCCTTTTTAATAAATTTTAAAGGGTACGTGGTACTTTTTCACTTTTTCAGAAACTGCGTCAAATGAATTCGTATTTTTTCAGGTTCTTACGGGTTCGCTCAAGTTCATATTTACACGCCAATTGATTGAACCAATCGATAAGGGCACGATCTTTGATCTTTTTGGAAATATCAGAATATGGGTAGTCCTCACATCGCCTCATGATGCCTGCTCGTAGAGGATTTTGGTAAATGTAGCGAAGGACATTGTAAAAATAGAGCTCATTTTTAATAAGGGTCCACTTGTAAGGAGCGCCAAAGATACGGTTAATACGGCCAGCCTGGCGTGAGATTTTCTCACTTAAGCCTTTATTAAAGAACCTCATAAACTTATCAAGGTTCTCGTCCGGCGTATAAAGACACAAGTGATAGTGGTTGTTCATAAGAACAAAGGCCTCTATTTTAACATTGAATTCGATCTCTCCCTCTTTGATGAGTTCCTCGCAAAATTTCCAAACATCTTGTATCGGTATATAAAACCACTCTTTGTTATTTGAGCGAGTTGTAATGTGATATGGATGAAGGTTGGTGCGAATAAGGTTTTTTCGAGGCATGCTTTCTCCTTTGTTCTATAGAACTGCAAAGGAGTGTCGTATCTAGAATTACTAAGTTTCTGTTATAATGGGCGTACAATGACGCACTTTCTGAAAAAGTACCACGTACCT
>JAFMBV010000206.1 GCA_017858255.1 Bacteriovoracaceae bacterium | reverse complement strand
TTTAGTAGATTTTGAGCTTGTTGTTTTGTTCCATCATCTATGTTTGGCAGAGTTGTAATATACAGAGCATTCTTAGCTCTATTTAACTGAGCTTCTGTAAGTTCAGGTATATCAGCGTTAGTCTGTAAATCATTTTTAAATTCATCAAAAGTTATAGCAGTTTGAGATGCAACTATATCTTTCTCTGCAGTTTTCTCCAACTGACTTCCCGGTGGAATATCTGCAAATTTACCTTCACTACGAGGAGTTGCTATGCCCGACGGTGTGATGTCTCCACCAGCAATAGAAGGTCTATCTTGGTAAACAACATCTTCAGGCTTACCTCTTATGATAGGTCGTACTTCTGTATCTTCAGCAAACTGGACTTTATCATCAGGTTTCTCTGTTCCGTCTAATTCTCCTTCTTGTGGAGTATCAGATTTTTTAGCAAGAACTTGTTTTACGATCTCTTTACCCAGATCTTTAATAGGTTGTGGATTCTTCTCTCTCTGATATCTAGCCTTATTTTCATCATAAATAAAAACACCAGTATCTTTACCTAGTTGGTAATCATCTTCTAGGGATAATTTTTTACCTTCACCTGCAGCGTCAACTTGAGGTTTTATGTTCTGTGTAATTACATCTACCAAGTTAAATTGCTCCTTTTATATCTGACTTTGATACAGATTCCATTGTGTCTGTATCTATCATTGTATTTGGGTCAAGGTTATTAGGGATATATTTAGGACCTCCCCTTGAATTCTTATCTCCTATGTTTCTTAAATATTTTCCTTCAGGTAAAGGTTGATCTCCGCCACCCATCTCTTTAAGCATAGTGTCGAGTTGTTTATCAGCATATATTATTCGTCTCTCTCTGCTTGAAAGAGTATTGCTACCCCCAGTGGCAGGCTTATTCACTATCTTATTCATTACAGTAAGTCTGTCTCTGATTCTTTCAAATTCTGCAATAACAGTCTTTAACGCTGAGACTTGCTCTATTTTACTTGTAAATATACCAGTTTGACCTAGTCTTTGTAATTGCATCTCAAAATCTTGGTTAGATAATCTACCTGCTGGATCAACAGCACGAGCCATCTTTGCGGCCAGAGATATCTTCATGGACTGAATTCTTCCGTATTTAGATGGGTCAGAACCAAAGTATTTTTGTATAGTAGCTTGAAATGCACCTGCAGTATCTTTATTGGTATCTTTAACACCACCATTAAATAAGATTTGTCCGAACTGATCAAATTGACCTGTAGGACCAAATATATTAAATCCTAGTCTATCTAATGCTCTCATTAAACCTTCTGATGTTTTTACTTCACTCTCTAATTTTAATAAGCTTTTAAGGTCGTTAACAGAGCCGACGGCATTTGTGTATGCTTTATTAAATTCGTCTTTCTTAAAGCCTAGTATTTCAGCTATTTCATCTTCTCTCCTTTTACCTGAAACTATAACTCCATTTTTTTCTAATTCACTACCTGCTACAAAAGGTTCTTTTATAATAGGAGCTAAAGCCAACACTGCTTGAAATCTATCTCCAGCAAAATTCTTGTCTATGTAATCTTTTATAGCCTTCTTTTTTTCTGGTGTATCTAAGTTTAGGATATCAGATGCACCTAATTTAAATAATTCAATACCGTGAAACAAATACTTATAGTGCGATCGAATATCATCGTAAGGGTTATCTTTATCTACATCTCCCAAAACACCTCCGGGAGCTAACTCTTGATAATCCCATACAAATTCTTGTACGTTGCCATACCCGTTGTTAGCAGCGATCTGAGCTAATGTATCTAAGTCTTTAAAATTACCATAACTATAAGCAACGTTAGGATTTTTAGTTTTAAAAAATACTGATTTCGGCAACGTCCCAGATGCAGTTCTATTCTTTTGTACAGAGTTTAAAGTGCCTATAGTGTCTTTAGTTTTATTTGTTCCAAACATTTCTTGGAGAGGACCTAAAGCATAGTCACTAAATAATTCTGTAAAAAGAAGTTCATTATCAGTTTCATTTATTTTACTTTTATCTTGAGTCCAACCTTGTAGATAATTCTTTTTTCTTTTAAAAAATTCTTTACGCAGTATATTTAAATCATTTCGATTGTTTTTAAAATGTTCAATAAACTTTTTTCTGTTCTCTTCGGTTGCAAAATGATTCTGAAGACTCATAAAAAACTCTTTTGAATGACCGTAATCATTTCTTTGAGTTGTTTTATCAGCATACATTTTTGTGGCAGGCAAAGAGTATGAACCGAATCTTATTAGATTAGCATCTACATCATTCAAAGTACCAGCTAATCCAGTAAAATCTAAGTTTAATCTTTCTGCTTTACCTGTGCCGAACAGACCAATATCAGGTCTTTTTCCTATATCTTCTTTAGCTTTTCTTAACATATCCCCTAATTGACTAGGAACAGGGTTACCTTCCGCAGCAGCTTTAGCAGTAGCTTGAAACAAAGTGTCTTGAAGACCTGCTAATCTCTGATCATCTGCTGTTCTTAGTGCTTGCTCTCGTTCTATGTTCTTTTGAAAGCCACCAACGAGTCCTTGTACAAATGCTAAACCTATGCTCATATTGTTGCTTCCTCTTCTGTTTCTATCTG
>JAFMBV010000205.1 GCA_017858255.1 Bacteriovoracaceae bacterium | reverse complement strand
TTTATATTTACAGATGTTTTTTGCATCTATGCCACCCTCTTTGCCAACTTTAGCCTTGAAATGATGAGAAAAGATACCACAAAAGCAATCATCATCATTTGTGCGATCAACACTTCTAGTGTTGAATTAAAGCCTATTGCTGGTAAAGAGAAAACATCTAATGTAGTTTGTGAAAAGACACCCGTCTTTTGAAAAGCACCTATCCCTTTCCCTAAAAAAATTGTCGATAAGCTCAAAATTAATATAGTTGATGCTTTAAATAGGTACTTTAAGTTAAGCTTAACTGAGAACTTAATAGCAACGACGATGACAAGAAAGGTTAATAGTACTGCTGATATTGCTCCAATTCCAATAAAATACCGTTCATGCCCATCAAGAATTAATATTTTAAGAAAAAGTATTGTTTCAAATATTTCCCTAAAAGATGCTGTAAATGCAATAAAAAATAAAGTTAGACCTTTTCCGCTTCCGAGAGTGGTATCAACGGCTAAGGTAAATTTATCCTTTAGTTTTTTTATATCAGTATTTTTATGCATCCAATATCCGACATAGAACAATAATAAGGATGCGATTAGGGCTGTGTATCCTTCAAGAGATTCAGCAACTTCCCCTGTTATATTAACATATCTACCTAGCAAGATATATGTACTAACTCCGATAGCTATTGAAGACATCCAACCTAAATGAATATGTTTATTAAATGCTGTTGCATTGGACTTTCTGGTAAGACTGAGTAGCAAAAACAGTATAAGGCCAGCCTCAAATGCTTCTCTAAGAACAATTCCAAAAGACATTAAAAATGATGATATCTTGGTTTTCTTGACTGCTGAAGAGTCTATAGCACCCTGAAGTTTATTTAATATTGGCTTTAAAACAGATTCGACTTTACCATGATTGGAACTTTCATTAATTAAACCTCTATACTTTGCCAGAGATGTCTCTAACTCAATTACTAAGTCTGCATCTTTGGACTTTAAAATTCCTTCGACAGGCTCAACGCCTTGTATGTAAGCAGATAATGAAAGGTTTTTTGCCTCTTTCAATTTACCTGACTTATATAAAGAAAAACTTGTTTTTAAGTCCTTTATTGCCTTTTTTAGATAAATTTCAACTTGCCCTTTGCTGTTTGAAGATGGTGGTGAATTGATGTCCCTTACAGTGGCCATTATTCCCATCAATTCATCCTCTTTCAAATCGAATCTTTTTTGAATCTCATTGTCTGAAAGAGAAGAACTTTCCTTAAAATCTAAGACCAAGCCTGATTTTTTTTCAATACTCTTAAAGCGAAAAGAGGAAACATAATAAGCCAAAGACCAACGATCCTCCTTTGAAAGATAGTCGTGAGCGGCCATTCCTGTTTCGTTTACTCCTAATGTAATTGTATTATATGCCCCATAAGGAGATACATTTCTCATTCTTTCCATATCATGAAAGTTTGTAGGACTTGGCTCTAGCCCTTTCCCACCTTCCCCGTCACCATAGCCATTTTGTCCATGACAACTCATACAATTATTCTTATAGAGGCTAGCAGCTCTAGTTAGGTTGATTTTTGTTTCAGGGTAGGTTAACAGATTAAACTGTTTCAAAATATCAGCTTTTATTGAGTTTGCGAGAGCGGAAACTTCATTGACATTCCTCTTTTCTAAAATTGACTGACTAAGGTCTTGAATATTAGAGTTTAAGCTTTGCTTGTAACTGTTCTCTTCTGCAATTCTTAAAACTTCATTGGAGAAGTCTATTTGTTCTTCATACTCCTCTTTGCTTATAACTTTCCCATCTGCAACAGCCTCACCGTAGTCCTGAGCTAAGTAGCTTAAAAGGTGAACAGCTAATTGGTTTTCTTTTGTTGATGCAAATGCTGTGGAACTAATAATAACTAAAAAACAATATAATATTTTACTCATCCTCATTGTCTTTCTCCATAGAATGTATATTTTCACAAAGACCACATCCAATTTCGGGGTTACATTGTAAGTAGTATTTTTGAAACTCTTTTAAAAATTGTAGAACAACCTTTCGATCAGATCGTAAGAATTGAACAAACTTGAGTAGAGCTTCACCGGTTTCATCTGATAATAAGTGCTCTATTTTACAGCTATCTGTTGTAGCTACATGTTGTGAAAGGCCTAATACTTCTGTCAATAAAACAACCATCGTTTGTCTTTTATTAGCAATTTTTTCAACCAAAATGATAGAATGCTTTGGAAGTGAAATAATGTTTTCCTTTATTTTTACAAGCTTTTTTTCTGATAACTTTTTAAGCTGTAAATGAACTGCATTTCTGCTAACACCAAGTCCTTTGGCGATAGTTGAAGCTCTGAGTTGATCATTGTTTTGCAAAAATGAATAAATAGCTAAGAGATAGTGCGTTTCAGAATGTGATAATTCATTTTCGCCATATTCTTTCCAGTACTGTTCAAATTGAAATTCCAAGACGCCCTCTTTTTTGTTAGGTGAGCCTAACATATTTTGCACTCCACATTCTGTCAAGCACACCTAACAAAAAAAACGTCTACCTAAATTAGCGAATTATAAGGTACGTCAGGCGTGAAGCAGGTTCTTGAAGTCATTCTCCCTGCCTCCTAGACTTG
>JAFMBV010000098.1 GCA_017858255.1 Bacteriovoracaceae bacterium | reverse complement strand
AAGAGGGTCAATTAAGACCCTCATTAAAATTTATGAAAACTAAAGTGAAATTGGAACGCCTATTGAAGCGTCTTGCTCTAATTTGTCAGCAGTAAAGTAATGCTCCAATGTTTGAACTTCACTTCTACGCCAGTAAAATCCTCTTGAAGTAAAATTAATGCTTGTTTCTGGAGTAATCCCAAAAGTAGGACAAGTGTTTTTGGAATAGTCTGTTACGGTAATGACAGTTTCGTTACCGTCGACAGGTATCTTGTTTTCGTATGCTTTGTAGTAAACCACACCGCACTCATCCACATCTTGGTCTGTAATTGGAAGGATGAATTGAAGCATATTAGAATTCATACGAGCACATATTCTGTCTGTGCCACAGTTTGATTCAAATCCAAGTGATAGAATAATACTATTTGTCGATTTATTGATACGAATCGTACCAGTATCAAATACTCTCTTTGATAGGTTTGATTTTTTATCAAAGTGAGCTGTTTCAATAACGGCTGAAGATGAATCAAATTGGAAGCCAAAACTGCTAATGGTCACCAATGCCGCTGATAAAATAATGAATGCTTTCATGGAATCTCCTCTTATTTAGTATTTAACATCTAAATAGCAGTTTCTAAGAGGTCATTGGGGTAAGAGAGTAATATTTTGCCACCGTTTTTAATTATGAACACTTATTGAGTACATAATTTACCATTTTTAATAAGATAGGTTACGACAACGACACTTCTGAAGGTCGCAGCGTAACCGTTCAAGAAAGTATTTATTGGCGAATAAGCATTCCTGCAAAGCTTATATAAGGAGTTGAATCACTATTCATGATCCTTCTCTCTTCATAAACGAGGTTATTGCCCTCGACCCGCATGCTCATACGCCAGTGTCTGATCTGACCGTCAGAGTCAGGCATGGAGTAGCTAACATTGATTTCGTTGTCATTATAGGTGCCTACAATTTCGCTCCCAATAGATACGGAGCCATTTTCATATGTCATAACAACAGTATAAAATTTTTCAGAGTGCTCATCACAAACGCGCTCTCCACCGTCAAAGATGAATTTTTTGGCATCAGCGTAAAACTTTAAACGCATAACTGAGCACTGGGTAAGGTGACCATCCAAGATATAGGTGCCTTTACCGGCCCAATCTCCAGAGAAATCAAGAACTCTATTTTGACCAAATACTGTTGGAATTATGAGAAAAAAGATTAACGTTAGTTTTTTTAGCATAGGGACGCCTCCTGCTGATTAATAATTAGTTAATGTGATTATTCCAAGGGGAAGTTGCTATCGCAATAAATTTAATAGTTTAAGGACTTACTCAAGAATAAAAGGCGATAAAATGTACACGGCGCCTAGTCTGGAGCGAGACATTTGTGAAATATTTCTTTTTATAGATCCCTTATTAAGGAAATAAAATGAAGTGGTTATTACTCCTGTTACTATTTTCTACATCTGCTATCGCCTCAGAAAATATCACCTGTATTTTGAAAAGTGGTGACATCAAGGCCTCCGCCACGCTCGAGCTTAGTGGGCTTGAAGATGGGGAAGGCTATGTTTCGAGTGAAGATGGTGTTTATGACCTCTCGTTTGATCTACAGGCAGAGTGCAATGATAAGAGTTGCGAAGCATGGGTCACTCTTTACTCACAAATCCTAGAAGATGAGGCCGGTCAATCAGAAGTAATCACCATAGAAAGAGGTCAAGATACTGGGCGAATCTATGGTTCTGAGATTACGGAATCAATTGATAATAAGAATTACGCTCTTTATTGTTATTACAATTAGTCTAAATATCTAACAAAAACATTTCAGTAGAGTACTAGGGAATTAAAACCGATCAGACAGTTTATCTCGCCTTTTATTAAGTATTTTTAAGACTTTTGTCGAAAAGAATACAAATGAAAAGGTAGGTTGATGGAGTCTTTTAAGGCCAAAGGTAATTCCCTAGCGGTAGAAGCTGAGGACGAAAACTTTGCAAATTTAAGAACAGTTACAGACCGTAAACTTGAAAGAAGAACAGTTTACGCCGCAAACTATTCGCTAAGACCACAGTTGTTTTTTAACGACCGCCTCATCCAATGTGAATTCAAAAATATAAATTTCTCAGGAGCTTGTCTTCTTATTAAGTCAGAGCTTCCTCCATTAAAGAGTAAGGAAAACCAGCTACGCCTTAATATCAAACAAGGGGAAAAGGTTTTCTGCCACGATATTAACTATCGTATTGCTTGGGAGGATCGAAACTTTGGTCACCTTATCGGCATAGAGTTTACGAAGTCGGACCTCCCTTATAGTCGTAAGAGTGACCGTTATTTTACAGACATTAACTTTCGGCCAACGTTTCTCTTTAAGGATCCTTTAGAGCCATCCAGAAATATTTATGGCAAAGTTTTAGACCTCTCCCTTGATGGTTTCTCTTTTATTACTTCTAAATCCAATAAACACTTATTCGTTGGTATGAAGAGTGTCGGTACTTTAAATACTGTTGAGAGTGCTCTCATTTTGGATATACGTATTCAAAATCTATCTATGGAAGGCGAGCATGTAAGGATAGGTGTCTCAGTAAAGAACACCGAAGAATATAAAAGGGTCTTTAAGAAATACCTTGCGACCTTTTGCTTTGAATTCCCACTCGACAATACTCAAATGACGAAGAATATTGGTGATGCCATCTCTTTCTTTCGAGTAGAAGAAGAGGAAGAGTATAAGAAGGTTGTCGATCTACGCTACCAGGCCTACGCAAGTAAAGATAAGCTAAATGACAACGCTAAGTTATCTTTGGCGCCTGGAATTGATAAAGAGGGCATCATTATTGGTGGCTATATAAACGGGGAGCTGATGTGCTCCGTTGAGCTTAAAGTGAAAAGTCTAAACCATGAATTTCTCGTTGAAAAATATTATGACCTTTCAGAGTTTGATTATAAAGTGGACAGCCTGCTTGAGATCAACAGGCTCTGTATTCATCCAAAGGCCCAAAGAAGTGATGTGCTGCTTACTCTTTTTAAGAAAATACATCTCTTTTCTCTTAACAATAACTGTATGAATGCTCTTCTCTCTTCAACTGAAGAGCTGCTCGCCATTTATTTGCGCTTAGGTGCTCAAGATACAGGTAAGACTTATGAGCATCCGACTCTAAAAGGTAAGGTGCTCCACTTATTAACCCTGGATACGAAGGCCTATCTAGAGGCAAAGACTCTAAACCCTCTTCTTTGGAAGATCGTTTATGGTGATACACACGTCTTCGCTCATTCTCTAGGGCTTGTTCAAGAACTGAAATTTGGTCTTTGGGACAAAATTGTTCTTAAGTCTACGGATTATTTTTTTAAGAGAAAAGCCAGGAAGAAGGGACTTAAGACCGTCGAGACTGTCGACAAGCTAAAAGAAGAGTCTATTCTGTCTTATACGAGATCAGACTTTTCAACTCAGGTTATCTATCCTTATTTAAAAGCGGCAATACTCCTCTCAGATGATCTCTTTGTAGATAGTGTCATCGATCAATTTGGATTGAGTCGCTCTTATTTTGAGAATCCTAATAATTGGGTGTCTATTGAGTTCTTTGATAATTTTCTCCAAGCACTTGGAAGAAAACTAGATTTAGATGACCTTGCTATTTTGGCAGGTGAATTGGCCATGCGAAAAGAATTGGTTGGTCCTGGCTACTATGTCTTAAAATGGTTTGGAAATATTACTTTCTTTATTAATCAAATTAAGAAGACAACGGCTAAGCTAAATACAAATCGCTTCGTGAATGTGGAATCTATTTCTAGTAATTCAATTATGGTGAGTTTTCACCTTAAAGAGGGCTTTCGCCTACCAAAGCATCGTTCATGTGATTTAAACTTTCAGACGCTCTTGCATCATGGAATTTGCTTAGTACAAAACTTAAAACGCTCTGATGTGGTCGTTGATCAAATTGCCAGTGCCTATGATACAAATGGTGCCTCTCGCTTTAAAGTAACTTGGAAACAAAATTCGAACTGGTTAAAGTATCTTGGTTTCTTGGGCTTTATCGCCCTTAATGTTGGGCTCTATCAAAAGTTTTCTGAATATAGAGTGGCGCTTTTAGCAACAAACTCTGTTCTGCTCTTGATCAGAAATGTTATTAGTCATTTAAACTTCAAAAAGGCCTTTCGTGAGATCGATTCTTTTTATTCAGATGTTGAAGAAAATAGTAAGAAGCAGTACGACGTTCTCTTTCAAACTAAGCAGACATTGGAGAAACATCACCATCGACTTGAGCTTCTCAATGGGATCTCAGGTGAAATTCATTATTCAAAAAGTATCTCATCAATCATTGAGACCACCTCTAAGCTTATTTGTGAGCAGTTTAACTTCTCTCGCTGCATGATTATGCTAAAAGACAGCGATAATTTTTTAAGAACTCATTCTGTCTATAGCTTAGAAGATGTGACTTTTCTTAATTTACTTTGGGGCTTTGAGATTGATCTCTCAACAAAGAAGACGGATAAGAAGGTCGTGAGTACCGCCTATCACTCACGTCAGACAATACTTATTCGCGATGTTAACGATACTCTTGAGGATTTAACTGATTTCTCTAAAGAACTTATTGAAAAGCTAAATGCTAAGTCATATGTGATTTGTCCAATTGGCACAAATGATGAAATTCACGGCGTGGTCATTGCTGACAAAGGCCGGGATACGGTTCATGAAATTAGTCCTATGGAAGTACAAACTTTAGAAGAGATTTCAACAACCTTGGCGGTAGCAATTTCTAAGCAAATGAGATTTGATGATCTCAATGAAACGCTTACTGTTCTTAAGCGCTATAACCCAAAAGTCTTTGAAAATAATAAAATAGATCAAGACAAAGTATCGCTCGCTGGTAGTCGAAAGACTGTTGTGTCGGGCTTTCTCGATGTGCGAGGCTTTACCAATATTTCAGATATTTATCCACCAGAAGTTATCATCGAGCTGATTAATAATCTCGCGCTCTTATGTGAAGAGGCACTTGATCCCGAGTGTGGCCATATTGATAAATTTATTGGTGATGAATTCTTCTTTACTTGGGAAAATAAGGATCCAGAAATTCTTATTGAATCTGCTTTTAAAACCGTTTTAAAAATAAAGAACGCCCTCGAGCTTTTTAATGAAGAAGCGAAGAGAAAGAACTATCCTCTTGTGAAAGTAGGTATTGGTCTTGATGTGGGCCAGGTTATCCGTGGAAATATTGGTACAGAGCTTCGCATGGACTACACCAGTATTGGCAGTAGCGTGAATAAAGCGGCCCGTCTCCAGAGTTTAAATAAAGAATATGAATCAACTCTTATTATTAGTCAGGGTTTTTATGACTTATTAGAGAGTCAACATACAGGACACTTTAAAAAAGAGACCGTGTCGATTCGCGGCTTTGATAAAGACGAAGATGTCTTTATTTTAGAGGAATAGAAAATGGAAAAAATACTAAACGCCGTAAAAAGCGCCCAAGATGATTTTAGAGAGCTTATTCTCGCGAGTGAAATAGGCAATCAGGGGCTAGAAGAAGCTCAATATATTCGCTACCTACAAATGCAATATCATTTAGTCAGAGACGTTCAAAAGCAGTTCTTTGCTATAGCTGGTCAACCTAGCGTCTTTAAAAAACGCAAATTTTCAGAATTTCTCTTAAACTTCGGTGTAGAAGAGGGGCCGCATTTTAAAATGGCCGAAAGAGACCTTACGGCCCTTGGTGCCGGCGTTGGTGAACCTCCTTTGGATGTAAAACTTTGGTGGTCTTATTTTTCAGACATCATTAAGGAGCGCCCTTATTTAAGACTAGGGGGAACCTGCGTCCTTGAAAATGTTGGAACCGCTGTTGGGGATCTCATTGATAGTGCCATCTCAAAGAGTAGCTTTCTAAACCAAAAGAATACGACTTTTCTTATTCTTCATAAGCATGAAGTCGTTAATCACGGTGAGCAGATCATTGAGGCGATTACTAACGCTGAGTTATCAGAAGAAGAGATCGGTGATGTTCTACAAGGGATCGAAGAATCAAAGATTCTCTTCTTTCGTATGTTTCGTTGGGTATTAAATGGTGAAAACCTCTTTTAATCTTTTTAGTCTTTTTAATCTCTTTTCGTAAAATACGCCTTCTAATAACTTGGTATTCCAAGTCTTTCAAAAAAGTCATGAAACTGCTTTTCAGTGTGAGTTCCGATCTCTTTAGAATGAAGATAGCGATTAAACATACGCACCTTCACAGAGTTCTGCTCACTAAAAGGCTTCGAGTGTTGGTTTGGGTGGTTATCGTCACTGAAAAATTTAAAATGCTCATAGATAATCTCATGAAGAATGAGGCCCGCCTTATTGGGAGGATCTAGCTTACTATAGAGGTCTTTATTTATTGAGATAATGGTGTCTTTTGAAAGTGGGTCAACTTGCTGTGTGGCCACTTGGAGAAGTTCACAGTCTTTTGGTAGGGAGACATGCTTGCTGTCTAAAATGTCTCTGAAAACCTCGCCCTCTATGAATCTTGTGCGAGCTTTAAAGGAGAGCAGGTCATTTGAGTATTTCTTATAGATTTTAGGGGCAAGAGTTTTAAGTCTCATTATGACTTTTTCTGCCAACTTGTACTCGTCCTTATGGTCTTCTTTGCTCTCGAGCATGAGGGTGACCTTATTAATTGAGGTCTCTTTAAAGTCAAAGAGAACATTTGGTGAGTTGGGGCACTTGAGAAGATCCCCTCCATTTCCGACCTCATTGCCAGCAAAGGAGAGGGTGCTTACAGTCATGCTTATGGTGATTAAAAAGTTAAAAATATTCATCATAAATCCTCAAGTCTAAGTTTTGTTCTGTAGCTTGCTGTCTCTCCAGAGAGGTACTTTACTTCAAAGTCGATAAACTTTGGAAGCTCTCCGCCGGGGGTTTGAAAAACTACCCATTTGGTAATGTAAAGGTTTGGTGGAATTGAAAATGGTGAGTAGAGGTGATCAGGTGGAACCAGCTTGGCAATTTCAAGGGAATCGATTCTTTCAAAAATAGAATTGATGTCCGCAACAGTAGAAGTCGCAAGTGCTCCTGCTGCAAGGCCTATACCTAAATCGTAATTGCCATTATTTGCTGAAACTCCTGCGCCAACTGCAAAGGCCCCCATGATGGCACCAAGAATCATGCGATTATTGTGAGAATCAATTTTTAATTTTCTTGTGATGCCCTTAGACCAGTAAACCAGGTCGGGACCGACGATAATACGGGACTTGGCGATACCACCAACATTCGTAACTTTGACGGACTTTACTCGGCGCCAGTCTTCGGATTGGTTACCAAAAGTGACATTCACAAAGTGAAGAGGAAAGTTTGAATAATCTCTATAGTACTCAGCATTTATAGGGACATTTTTTGGATGTTTGCCTTTTTTTACATGAGCGTATTCGCCTGGGTTATAAGAAGCGCAAGAGGTGAGAAAAAGCATAATCAAAACAATGGGGAAAAACTTCATTTTAAACTCCTAAATATTACTTTGCTCTACTATTGGAAAAAGTTGAATGGATAATTGATAAACGGTATCACTTGGACCAGTTTCTAAGGTTTCTGAAACAACCTCTTTAAGTTCGTTAATAATTGCCTTGGCCCTCTTAAGCTTTTTTGAGTTTCCTGAAATTGTAATGGCACGGTACTCGCGCTTCTCAACCGGCACTTCATCGATTTTCAATTGGGCCATCTTTAAGACGCTCTTATGATAATTTCGAATGGCCATTGAAGGAACTTCGTCCGTTGTTTTTAACGGGGGACTAATTTGTTGGAAGCTCTTGTCTTTATTAATTTGAATAATCCCTAAACGTTCCAAGCGACTAATGGCCTGGTTGCTCTCTTCAACAGTGATATTTAATTGACTGGCAATCCAGCGCGGATTGGCCTTGGCCCCTTTAAGGTTCGCTAGGCTTAAAATGGCAAAATAATACCAGTGACCAATAAGTTCAAAGAGGTCTTCTTGAATTCTGATTTCTTCTTTTTTGGGTTTCTTATTAAGGGGGGCATTATGACGGTAGCCGAGTTTTTCAAGCATCTTTTCTTGAGACTTTCGCCCAAGCTGTCTTTTGCCGGAGATGACTTGGGAGAGTGTTGCCGGTGAGGTCTCAAGAAAGCGGGCAAAGGAGCGCAAGGAGTAAGCCGTGTTTAGTTCCTGGCGGGTCTCAAGTTCTACTTTTAGAATGGTGCTGATCTCGTTCATGAAGACTTTCTACCCACAATAGAGAACCGTGTCATCCCTTTATTGAAACACTGTTTCAAAATGTGAAACACTTACCACCTTAGGTGAGGCTTGCTTCCGGCGCCCCAGGGCATAGGAAGAACTTCGCTATTTTCCCAATTCATGCTACGATGGCCTCTCTTAAAGCAATGGGGGTGTCCTGGTTTCGACGGGGCAGTACCAAAGAGCTTTCGGGCGTGCCTGGGTTGGTCGGACGGCCCAGTAAAAATCCGACCAAACTATAAATGCTGACTCTTATGAGCCAGTTGCAATGGCTGCCTAATAGGCAACAACCAAGCATGAGGCGTTAGTGCCAAGAAACAGAATCTAACAAAGCTGTTGAACACCCAGCATAACTGTGTTTCGAGCCTGCCGGGCCTTCTCGTTAATAACTCACCGGGGTTTGCCATCGGCACGTAAGATGGACAGTCCTGTCGACAGACGATAATCGTCGACTACGCACGTAGGCCGGGTTCCGAGGTTGTTCCGGACGCGAGTTCGATTCTCGCCACCTCCACCATCCGATTCGGGTGGTGGAAGCCCTCTTTCCTTAAACATTATTAAAATCAGCTACTTGTTTACAGTAACTTGCGTTTGAATCGGACAGCGAGACCTGTCTTAACTTGTCTCAAACTGTCCCGATGTGGCTACTTGTGGCTAACTTTTTGGCTACATGCATTTTTGTTGGACTATTCAGTGTAGCAAAATGGCAAAAAGTAGCTAAAAAACGCAATTAAGTTTCTGATTTTAAACAACTACTCAGTGTATCGATTTGGGCCAATTGAACCGGCGTTTTTACACCATGGGAGTAGTTATGAAGACCAAGCAAGACGAAGAAAAACAGACAAAGAAAAAAAGCAGAAGATGCGACCTTAAGGTAGAAACTAAAGAAGGAAGACTTCTTAAATACCTTCGAGAGTCACGAAATTTATCAGTCAGGGCCGTAGGCAGAATAATGGGGATCTCCGAGTCCACTGTTTGCCATTCAGAAAATGGAAGAAGGGACCTTAATAAAAAAATCATTATAAGCTTTCTTGATGCTTACGGGTACAGCTATGACGAATATGAGAAGATGCTCCAAGGTGACATCGTTCTTCCAGAAAATATTCGTGGTGAGTGTATCGATATTATAAAGAGGCTTGAGCCGTCAAAATTAAAGGCGGTTAAAGCCTTTTTAAATACCTTCATAGGTTAAATGGGGGTAATCATGGGAATTAAATACGACAGAGAGAAAAAATATTATGTTGTTACTTATCATAGGAGACACCCTGTAACGAAGCAATCTAGGAGCCTAAGACGTCAGGGAATTAAAACCAAGTATGAAGCTGAAAAGGTCTATAAAGAGTTAATCATCAAAATGGGAGAGAAGTTTAATGAGAACCTTTATCCCTTATGGCCTGACCTCGTTGAAAAGTTCCTAGACTACTACGCCAATTGTGGAATAGCTAAGAATACATTACGTAATTATGAGCAATGCCTTAAGGCTAACACCTTTCATAGGTGGGGAAAAAAAAGAATAAACGAATTTAATACTTCTGAAATTAGAGACTTTATCTTAGATGACTGCGCTAAATTTTCTGAAGCTCATCGTAAAAGCATGCTTAAGTATTTGCGGGGAGTTTTTAGGTATGCAGTAGAACTCGATATTATTCAAAGTGATCCTTGTCCAAGACTTAAATTTAAAAAAAATGAAAAGATAAAAAAAATGCTTAAAGAAGAAGAAATCAAAATTTTTCTTGGAGAAGCCAAAAAGAGAAAGCATGAGTGGTTTCCTGTTTGGGCAGTCGCCTGTTACACAGGACTTAGAAATGGTGAACTCTATGCCCTAAAATGGGAGTGCGTCGATTTTCAAAATAGACTTTTCTACATCACTCATTCTTGGAATAAGATAAATGGCCTTAAGACCACTAAGTCTGGGGATGATAGAGTTGTCGAAATTGCTCCTAGCCTCATGCCAATTATCAAGGAGCTTTATGAAAATAAAGATGGGGATTTTGTTTTACCAAGGATTAGAGATTGGGAAACAGGTACTCAAGCGAAGCCATTAAAAGAGTTTTTGAAAGAATTAAATCTTCCTCTTATTCGTTTCCATGATCTTAGGGCTTCATGGGCAACAATCATGCTCTCTAAAGGCATTGAGCCTATAAAAGTAATGTCCATGGGAGGCTGGAAGGATTTAAAGACCATGCAAATATATATTAGAAAGTCTGGGATTCATATTCAGGGGATTACTAATAATTTGAATTTCTTTTAGGAGAGGGAAAGTGCTACTGAAAGTTTTAAAAGTGCCAATGAGTCGCTTAGGTAATGTTTCGGTCGATTTGGTTGTTATTTATATCGGTTGGTTTCTTATTAGAATAGGGATGAAATTAATAATAGTAATTTTTTAGCGTTTAGGTAAAACCGTCTAATAATCGGTTTAAAACCTGAAGAATCCTCCAGTTAAAAAAGCCCTGATTGATTCGTCATCGGGGCTTTTTTTTTATCTTTTTGATTTTACTCGAACGAGGTTTCAATCAGTTAATCAAACTTTTCGACTCGAAGTTGTCTCTGACTGTCTGGTACTTTCAATGATTGGCTAAATTTTGGCTAAGTTGTGGCTAACGAAGCAAAGCGTTGCACTTCACTTAGCCAAAATGCCATTTTACGCACTTCTTAATTACGGTCAAGCCCATGCAGTCGCTGTTTCAGCGATTGCAAGCGGCTGTACAAAACGGCACCTTTTGGTCGCTTCCAGCTCCCAAAAAGCTAGTACTTCCGGCCTAAATTAGCATCCTGCTAATTTAGGTTTTCGTCGTCACCATATTAATTTTCATCAAAACTAGGAGGAAAATTAATGAGTAAACGAAATAAAATTGTAGAAACATCACCAGAATCGGAAGCACTAAAAGCATTGCGCCAAAAAGATGGTCTATCACTTAGAAAATTAGCTGACCTAATGGAAATTTCTTTTACCAGAGTCCATCAAATGGAATCTGGACGAGACGTTATTCCAAAAGAGTACATCGTTAAGTTTTTAGAGGCCCTTGACCTTTCTTGGCAGGATTGGATTTTTCAACTTGAAAAGCGCGACAAAAATTATGGTCTTCGCGACCGATGCCATGAACTCTTAGATAATTTGGAACCATCAAAGCTAGAGAAAGCCTATGAACTTATCACTCGTTTATAAAATCTTGGGACTGATTGTTATCGAGTGCTTTAAATGGCTATTTTACCAATGGGGTCATTTTTTAATCCCCTTGGTGTTCATTTATTTTATTTGGCTCATTTTAAAAATAACTATCATTGCATTTTAAAAGCTACCTAAGATTGTGGTTTTTTGAGAGTGCTTAGCTGGCAGTGGAGAGGTTGTCGGTTTAATTCCCACAACCTCCACCAACTGCAATGCTGGACGAACCCTCGGTCACAAGGGTTTCGATCTCAGCATTTTTTTTTGCCTTTTTTTCAGACCTTCCACCACCAGACGCATTAGCTACGCCTAGTGTCCTTCCAGCTTTAAGAAAAGGGAGTATGACCCCTTTTTCATCACCAGTGTTTCTCTGGTCTTTATTCTTATTCTCTTGAGTCCAAACATTTATTTGAATCAAATTGTCGGGGCTAATATTGATACTCTTGATGACGCTCTTGGCAACTAAACGCTTCTTTTGAAGCTTAAACTTTCTAAATCTCTCAGAGCTTAGCTGTTTAAGGTTTTCGATAACAAAGTCTGGGTTAATTGTTTGAGGTTCTTCATTGGATGCCTTGATCTCAAGCTCAGCAATTTGTTCCTGAATAATTAGAAGCTCTTTCTCAGAGTCTTTTAATCTCTTCACAATGGCATCAACACTACCAGCCATATCTGTACTAGCAATAACATCAATGAGTTTGTTAATTTGTCCCTGTATTAGTTTTTCTTCTCTCTTTTTCGCTTTTAATTCCCCTTTATATTCAGGAGCTGAGTTTGTAGAGAGTTCCTTTAGGACGCTAATAAAATCATCTTTAAGAGCTTGATTGTTTAAAATACTAAATAGGTGCTTCTTAATTCTTTGCTCTAATTCAATTGCAGGGTATCGCTTAACCTTGCATTCTGATTTTTTGCTGTGGCCGTAATAGTAATGCTTGTTTGTTTTTCCTGTGGCTGATTGGCCAAATAAAGGCTGTCCGCATTCATCGCAGGTAAGTAGCCCAGAGAGGATAAAGTCATGTGTCGCAGTATGTTTTACAGCTTTGTTTGCCTCTAATATCTTTGAAGCTTTTTTGAAATCGGCTTCATTAATAATTTTTTCCCAAGAGGCATCAACGAAGTGGTATTTTTCAGTAGTTTTCAATGTCGATTGATCTAGTTCTTTGTTTTCCTTATTTACTTCTCTTTTTCCCATGTAAAACGGATTAGTAAGAAGTCTATAAACTGTGGAATGAGTAAAAGCTTTTCCTCCGTAGCTGTTTCCAGTTTTAGAAGTCCATGCTTTATTTTTGATATTCTTACTCTTTAAGTATTTTAGAACCTCAGAGATTTGTCCTGATTCTAAGAAAACTTGGTACATCTTTTTTACAATTCTAGCTTCATCTTTGTTAATGACTAGAGAGCCTGATTGAGTAGGGTGTTTATCAAACCCTAGAATAGGTGTCCCACCATTTAGAAGACCCCTTAATGCTCTTGCGTGGAAATTGTTTTTGATACGTTCTGCCGTAAGCTCTCTTTCAAATTGTGCAAGGGCCATGATGATTGTCATAAAGACTTTTCCAGCAGGGCTAGTTGTATCGAAGTCATATTGTAAGCAGATAAAGTCTGCTCCTAAATCTTCAAGCTCTTGAACGAAATTTAAAAAGTCCGTAACAGAACGGCTAAGTCTTGAAAGCTCGGTTACAATGACAGTATCAATTTTATTTCTTCTTACATCATCAATGAGCTTTTGGTACTGAGGCCTATCAGTGTTTTTTCCTGAATATGCTTCATCTTTATAGATACCTACAAGTTTTCCCCACTTATTAATTTCATATCTATTTTTCTCTTCAATTTTTAATTTTAGTCGTTGTACCTGAGACTTTATAGAGCCTTCTTTATTCTTGGCTTGCTCATCTGTACTTACACGACAATAAATTCCTTTATTTGTTGTGGATGATAGAAGTAAAGTTGTAAAGATGTGGAGAGATCTAGGTCTGGTTTGTTTACAATGTGATTTTGGTGATTTTTAAGTTTAGTAAATACAATTACAATATGGGATTATTTTTGAATCCAACTACTTAACGATAAGCCAACGTTCCTTTTAAGCATTGAGATAGCTTGAAAGTATTAAGTAAGAGTATTTTCAAAGGATATTCGATTACTAAAATGTTGTTTCTCGCTATCCATCAAAGTAAGAAAATCAACGGAGCCAATGGAAACATGAACATGAATCATGGAAAAAAAAGACGAATATCTCCAATAGAGACATGCTTGATGACACGACTAAAGAGCAAGTTTTAAAAGTTTTAGAAACTAATGAAAAAATTCACTCTGCATTTTTTAAATATGACGGCAAAAAAGTAGAAGAATCAGCTAAAGCACTTCAATCTTCTATTGAAGGTATTAAAAACAAAGAAGTTGCAAAACATCTTAAGTTTTCTAAGGATAAGTTGAATGAAATAAAAGCAGATAGAGATAGAAAGAAAAATAATCAGACGTATCACTTGGTATCAATGGCCTTAATCCATATTATTAATAAATATGATGTTGGTGATATAATAATGCCTACTCTTGCCCAATGGTAAAAAAGAAATGGGTTCAAAATTTTAAAAAATTAACAAAAGTTAGTAACCCATGAGGAGACCCCATAAACTAGTCCAAGTTAATGTATCTTACTTAGCACGACCTCT
>JAFMBV010000204.1 GCA_017858255.1 Bacteriovoracaceae bacterium | reverse complement strand
AAAATAGCTAAATCTCAACCTGTTATTTCTCCGTTTAATCCTAATTATATTTCAGATGCCAAGGGGCAGGAGTTGGGCATGTCTTTAGAAGAAATAGATCGGCTATTGGATTTTCGATCCAAAGATAAATTTGTAAATTCAGTCAAGGAGTTTCAGCAAATTACCAAAGTTTCAGATAGTCTGTTAAAACGTATTGCTCCCTATTTTCAATTTCCTGCTTGGGCACTTAAAAAAGCCGCAGCAAAGCAAAAGGAGCCTTTTCGAATACAGTCCGCAATTGTCTATAAAGATTTAAACGTAGCCACAGCAAAAGATCTTCAAGCTATCCGAGGAATTGGTCCGGTACTTTCAGAAAGAATTGTAAAGTATAGAGGACGTTTACAGGGTTTTTCCTTGAAAGACCAGTTGAATGAAGTGTGGAAATTAGAACCCGAGCTTATTGCTAAAGTGTGGGAGTATTTTGAAATCAAATCTTTGCCAAAAATTCAAAAAATCAATGTAAATACAGCTACTTTTAAAGAAGTCTTAGCGAATCCGTATATCGATTATGAACTATGTAAGAAAATCTTTAATTACCGATCGGAAGTTGCAGAATTGCAATCCATCGAAGAATTAAAAAATATAGACGGTTTTCCTATAGAAAAATACGGCAGAATAGTTATATATTTGGAAGCTAAATAAAGACAAACAACAAAAACGATACTGGAATACGATGAATGATATGTACTTTACAGAAGAGCATGAGGCCTTTAGGCAGAGCTTTAAAGATTTTTTACAGAAAGAAGTAAAACCTCACATAGAGAAATGGGAATCAACTGGAACCATTGATCGATTTATATGGAAGAAGTTCGGTGAGATGGGTTACTTTGGATTGAATACTCCTGAAGCCTATGGAGGATTGAATTTGGATATATTTTACACTCTTATATTTTTAGAAGAACTACAAAAGATTGATTCAGGAGGCTTTGCGGCTGCCATGTGGGCACATGTCTATTTAGCCATGACCCATGTTAATAAAGAAGGAGATGAGCGTATTAAGTCAGAATATTTAACAGCTAGTGTCGAAGGAGAGAAGATTGGTTGTTTGTGTATTTCAGAACCTTTTGGAGGGTCAGATGTTGCAGGAATGCGAACTACGGCTGTAAAAAAAGGAGATAGCTATGTGATTAATGGTTCAAAAACCTTTATTACCAATGGGGTATATTCTGATTATTTAATTGTTGCAGCGAAAACCAATCCAGAAGACAAGCACAAAGGAATGAGCATCTTTATTGTCGATAGAGATACTCCTGGAATTACAGCAAGTAAATTGAATAAATTGGGTTGGAGAGCTTCAGATACGGCAGAAATTGCTTTTGATAATGTGGTGATTCCAGCAAGCAATTTAATGGGTGAAGAAGGAAAAGGATTTCCTTACATCATGCAACATTTTGCCTTAGAAAGATTAATTATGGCGGTAAATGCGCATGCAAGAGCAGAATACGCCTTGGAGTACGCCATGCAATATATGAGTGAAAGACAAGCCTTTGGTAAAACCTTAGATCAATTTCAGGCATTGCGTCATAAGGTAGCAGAGATGGCTGCCGATGTTGAGATGCACAAAGAATTTAATTATTCGATTGCGAAACGTTTGGATCAAGGACAATATGTAGTGAAGGAAGCGAGTATGGCTAAAATGGTGTCAACCAAAATGGCGGATGCAGTTATTTATGACTGTTTGCAGCTATTAGGAGGTTATGGTTATATGGAAGATTATCCATTGGCGCGTTTAATGCGTGATAGCCGACTAGGACCTATCGGTGGCGGTACTTCGGAGATTTTGAAAGAAATAATTGCGAAGATGGTGATTGATAAGAAGGATTATAAACCGGCAACTTAACAGTGATCAGTGATCAATTATCAGTGATCGGTTAACAATTATCAATTATCAGTGATCAATTATCAGTGAACAATAAGCTGTGAGCGGTGAGTAGTGATTAGTGGTGAGTGAACCTTTGCAACTAGGAACCCCTGCCTGCCGAAGGCAGGTTTGAACCTCTGAGCCTTTAAGTGAATCTTTTTCACAAAAAAACTACTTTTTAAGTTTTGTATTAAAAAAAGCTTTGTATCTTTGCAGTCCATTTAAAAGAACGACATGAAAGGAGGTGCCATCATATGTTAATTATACCAGTTAAAGAAGGAGAGAATATCGATAGAGCTTTGAAACGTTTCAAAAGAAAGTTTGACCGTACAAAGACCATGAAGAACTTGCGTGAAAGAAAGCACTTTACGAAACCATCGGTTGCTAAAAGAGCTCAAAACATCAAAGCGTCTTACGTTCAGAAATTAAGAACTCAAGAAGAAGTAGGTTAGTCACTAGCGTACTTATCAAATATAAATCCTGTCAATTTTTTGGCAGGATTTTTTGTTTTTATTAACGCTCTTCTAAAATTTATATCCGTAACTTTGAATGAAGCCGTGTTTGAAGCCTTTTAGTTATGTTAATCAACTCTTTTTTAGACTATCTTATTTTCGAGAAAAAGTATTCCAAACATACGGTTACTGCCTATCAAAATGATTTGCAAACATTTAAGACCTATTGTGAAACAATCTACGGTGACGGAGATTTG
>JAFMBV010000002.1 GCA_017858255.1 Bacteriovoracaceae bacterium | reverse complement strand
TATCGAAAATGTTGTAGCCTAACTAAGTTGTCCGGAATAAAGGGGTTGACCCGTTATTAATAAAACTAATAGATATATTACTTTCTTATTCAAAGGCATGCCCTAAATTCCTTATGCCAGGAGTCTGGATGCTTCTTAATCGTTTTATCAATTACACCTTGTATGTGAAAACGTAAGCTCTCAGCGTCTGACTTCGTAACACTTTTACCTTTCTTTAATGCTATTTTTACACCTTGAATAATAGGTTTTAGTAGTTTTGTTGGTTTTTTTATAGAGCTAAGATGATTCGTTGCCCGCTGAAGACCGTTAGGGCACCTTCCGTCTGAATACTCTTCCATATATCCAATAGATTGATGCAAGTGATAAATATTTTTTTCATTTATATCAGCAGCGAAGATATGGAATGAGATCAAAACTAATAGTAAATATTTCATATCGCGCCTCTTATAAATACTATTTCCTCATCTAGAGGAAACTCATAATCATGACTAGCACGATATCCTCTAAGCCATAACTTACCTTCATTATTTCTCAAATAGAAACCATTTGGGTACTCTTCATCATCCTTAGTTTTCTTAGAAGCAATATGTAAATAAGGCCCTTCTTTTTGGTCTAAATATTCAAGCCTTAAAAAGGCACCTAAAGATAAAGGACATTCTCTTAAGCCCATTGAACTAGCTACACTAACAATATTTTTATAATAAGGCGGCTTAGAAAAACCCAAATCACAGCAAGTAACCTTAACCAAGCTTAAGCTATTAATTTCTTTACCAATAATAAATTTAGGATCATCAAAAAGAATTTCAGCATAGTTATTGAAGTTTATGTCATGGCTCGCCAGCTTTGCTAGCAGCTCATCTCTAGTCAAACCACCTACATTTAATTTTTTAAACTCATTTAAAGACAATTAAATAACCTCCCCTCATAAAAAGAAAAGTTCTGTTCATCAGTAACAAGTATACTACCACTATCAAGCGCAGCTATGTCTTCAATCATGTTGGCTGGTGAATTATAATCCGCGAGGTGCTTAATGGCTTTATCTTCAATATTAATTTTATATATTCTTATAATATCAGATTCGTAATCTAGTCCCGTTATCCAATACTTGAGGACACTTTTAAACTTATTAATTGATTCTATTAGATAAAGCCCATGTTCATTTTTTAAGAACGCTAAACCTTGAGAATAATTACTAGTAAGAATTTTCCCTTTAAATTTAATCTCATTACCGCTTAAGTCAAAAAAACGAATATAGCGGTCAGAAAGGTAAGGTGCTTTATGTGGTAATATATAATTGGATATTGCAATAATGCCCTTATAAATAGCAAGACCTGAAAGTCCTCTCTGAGGAATTTTAAATAAGGACTCTATTTTTAATATTTCTTTATTAGAGCTTACATCTAGTTTTAAGAAGTCTTGCCTATCAAAATCAATAGCAAATAAATTTGAGCCATCTGATGCTAGACCTCCGATATGACGTAACCCTTCGGGGAATTTAAATTTATTTTTGATTGAAAATGACTTTGAGTCTATTTCAAAGAGGTCTGAAGTTTCTTCATCAGTATCTGAATCTTTGTAGTGATTTGTTAAAAAAACACTATCACCTAGTCTAGCCAAACCTTGAGGTCTAACATTCTTTTTATGAAAAGGCGTTTTTTGATTTAACTTTTCCCAATCAATCTCACATCCTGATGTTGTAATGTTCATGAAAAATGTGGAAAGTAATAGCAATATCATATATAAATATTCTCAAATAATAGATCGTTTGTCTTTTACAGACCCAAATAAACATCCCTAACCGTCTTGCCATGCCACTGGCCTTTTTCCGTCTTCGTCTTAACACCTATCCTATTAAAATCATTCGCAATTTGGGCAAAGCTCTTACCCTCAACCTTTGACTCCTTAATAGAATGTATAACTTTCTGATCTAATTTCTTAATAACATTTTGATTGGCATCAAAGTTATCCACTTTCTCAGACAAAATATTTCTCACAAATACACGTGAACAATTATGCTTCTCCGCGATCTGTCTCAACGTCATACTTTTATCGATGAACTCTTTTTCCATTCGAGTAGGTAAAGTATCTGCTCTTGATTGATCTTATCTAGCCGGCTTTCTAAAAATTCATAATAGAAACAAGTACTCCTGATCCATTCACAAATCAAAATATCAAAACCATATTTAAGAACTTACTTAACTACAGGAATATTCATGAATGACTTTAGAATTGATAAACCATTTGAAACTAAACCACCCAGACTAAAAGATCTCGTCAATGAGCATATTATGGGTGATGTATGGATCAGAGACACTCCCTTCGGCCCAGTTACAGATTCACTTAAAATTGCAGAGCACTTTGAGATGAAACATCACAATGTCCTTAGGGCCATTGATAAATGCAACGAAGAGCTGGGAACAGAACTCAAATTTGATTTATGTAAAAACTTCATCGAAAACAGGTACTTATCTGGCCCAAAAGATCGAAAAAGAGAATATCGAAAAGTAGATATCAGTGAATTCGGACTCACCTTATTGCTACTATATATCAATACACCGAAAGCCCGAAGAATTTCAGCTGAGATTCTATACCGCTTCTTTATTCTCAAGACATACATCGAAGGACTAAGTGAAAGTCAAATTGATGCCCTTAAAGGTTATTATCGCAAACATATGAAAAATGATTCTTAGATTGGATTTATTTTGTAGTTCTGCAAAATACACTAAACCTTATTACTCAACTGAGCCATCGTATAGATTGGCGTATAAGGAATGATAATTTCCCCATCTTCACCACTGTCAAGGTATGAGAATGTCGATATAATCATAATATCATGAGGGCCCATCAATTGAATGACATCCTCTCGAGTAAAGTCTTCCATTCTCTGAAAACCCATTTCAGGAAGAAATTTTTTCCAAGACTCTTCATATCCCTCAATAAAGCTATCAGAGATATTCTTTCCGAAAACAAATGAAGACTCTCTAAGAACAGTAAATACATCGGGTGTATATTCACAACTATTGAACCAATCACCAAACTTAATAAGATTTGTTTCAATTAAATTAACATTCGCATCAATCGTTAAATGATCCTCATAAATATTTTTCAATATAGGTATATTATAGGCCGTTCTATGAAATTTCTCATCACCACCTAGAGTTCTCATTTTCCGTGGTAACTTCTTTTCTTTCTCAAAGTAGGCATTAATACTGTCATCATTATTTTTAAGGAAATCAATGACATTCTTCAGCTCTGGTATAGAGTCTGACTTAATTTCAGCAATTTCTTGCTCTCGGGCCAAAGCTTTTTCTAATACTTCTAGCTGAGCAGCTTTATCACGAGACTGGATCGTTTCAATTTCTTTGAGCTGAATGCCTAAATTCTGCAAAGCCTTTATTTTTTTGGCTTCATCTACTTGCACCTCAGAATATATTCTATAATTACTCTTATCCCTCTTTGGGATAAGAAGGCCTACTTCTTCAAGGTAGCGAAGCATTCTTATTGAAAATCCTGAATTTTTAGCAAAATCTTTAATCGTAATCATAGTTTCCTCCCATACATTCTATAGAAAAGTATCGGCCCTGACACCATGTGAGACTCAAGTTAATTTTAAGGAAAAATTTTAAAAGAAAGAAGAATGATATACTATTATAACAATTTTAATAACTTAACGGTTAGGGAAGCTGAGTTCATTTAGTGATCTCAATGCCCCACCACTTTACTTCTTTTTCTGTAACCGCTTTGGAGCCGAGGGCTTACGCCCCTGAACTCTCCCTATTCGGTCGAGTCCAGCATAACCGGGTGGTGGCCAACACGATGTTGGTCTACCGACGCAGCCATTGATGGCGGAAGTCGGTGCGCGAACTATATTGGTCAGATTACTACGTTCCAAATCCAGCAGGCTTTTTTATTTCTAGTCCTGAAAATTCTATTTCACATCAAAAATGTTTTTGGCTCAAATCAAAGCCCTATAACTTCAATTAAATACGCTCAGTCAAATCTACGCGTTCTTGCATAAATAAAGATCACCAAGGAGAACTAATGGGTAATTTTAGAATTGAAAAACCATTTGAAACAAGACCACCAAGACTTAGAGATTTGGTTAATGAACATGCTATGCGAGATGTTTGGATTAGGGACACACCTTTTGGAGCAGTGACAGATTCTTTAAAGATTGCTGAGCATTTCGACATGAAACACAAGCATATTCTAAGGGCAATTGATAATTGCACAAACGAGCTATCTATTGAGCCCAAATTTGGGCTCAATCAAAACTTCACAGAAAACAGCTACTTAGGTGGCCAAAAAGGCAGGAAAAGAAAAACTCGAAAAGTCGATATTACTGAGTTTGGACTGATGCTACTTCTTTTATACATCAATACGCCAAAGGCCAGGATGATATCGGCTGAGATTTTATATCGTTTCTTTATCCTCAAAAGCTACATTGCAGGTTTAAGTAATAATCAAATTGGAGCCCTAAAAGGTTTTTATCGTAAAAGGATAGATGAATGATAGCCATCATAAATGGAAGGGCATTTTATTTGCAAAAAATAAATATAAACACACCCATTACTAGTGAATCACCTGATAAGAGTTAGGGAAACAAAGTTCATTCGGTGCGCGAACAATATTTGTCAGATTACTATCTTCCAAATCCAGCATGTCCCGTTGTTAGTTAGTTTTTCAATAAATTAAGAAAAACAGAGCGAAATTAATAAATTAATATAAATGGAAAAGAAAAAAGGCTTAATATAATAAAAGAGCCAATCACTGTTATTCTGTCAATAAAGGTCAGTTTCTATGTTTACTACGAAGGCGAACTATTTATATGTCGAACCAACAAGTCACTGTGTTCTAAAGTGTCCAAGGTGTCCAAGAACCTATAGTCCTGAATCTTATTCACCAAATCATTTAGATCTAAATGTTTACAAAGACTTTATTCAATCAAAATATTTCGGAAATTTAGATTATGTCGAATTTGGAGGGAACTTAGGAGATCCAATCTACCATCCAGAAATAATTAGTTTTATCTCTGTTACTCAAGAAGCTCTTCCCTCTACAAAAGTTGTCATTCATACAAATGGAACTCAAGGGAAAAGAAAATGGGAAGATATGGTTAATCAATTGAGGGGAATTGATATTGTCCTTTTTAGCGTTGATGGACTTGAGCAATCAAATCACCACTATAGAGTTAATTCGAATTGGGAATTAATTTTAGAGGGTATGAGAATTTCAGCTAAAAAGTGTCATACAGTTTGGAAATATATAGTCTTTTCACACAACCAACACCTGATAGAGGAAGCTATCAAACTCGCTAAACAGTTGGATATTAAGACATTTCTTTTAACAAAAAGTTCGGTTTTTAATGGAGATTGGCTTGTTGACGGTATAGACCCGTTAGCACCTACCGCCAATTGGCAATTCAATCCTAGCGTAGATAATTTTGAGAAGCCTACAATAAGTGCAAGGTGCCAAAATCAGTCCATGCATTATCTCGACTCAAACGGACGCTATTCTCCTTGTTGCTGGATTAATACTGATAATAACTTTTGTATTTCAGCGAGTGGGCCAGACTTTATTGAAAAAACACTTAATGGTGAAGTATTAAGAAATTTAAAGGAAAGCTGGTCCAGTGGCAGTCCTCACTCAATATGTGGAAGAAAATGTCGTGATTCAAGCAACAATCAAAAAAGGTCAAGCCACTCTCAACTAGAAATTAATTTAAACCAAGAAATAAATGTAATAAGAGACATGGTTGAAGACTTCTCTAGATCGAGTTAATCGTTGCTTTCGAAAATATTTTTAAATTGGGGCTCAACTTTTAAGATATCTCCTCCAAGAAACTTCTCCATATCTCTTGTATACCTAACGAAAGAGCTGGACAGATCTTCAACACTTTCTTTAAGTAAATTTCCTATTACATTCCTTATAAATTCACTTCCATCGTCTTGAATTTGCTCAACAGCACTCATTCTTAATTCAAAAGGCAAATTTAACAAGTTTAGACTAGATGGATCCACAACTGTTCCAAGTGATAGACTTAAGTTATATTTAGGCTTATTTGAAAGAAACCACTCATAAAAATCTTGAATAGCAAAAATATTAAACCCTGAAAGTAAAAAATGAATACCTAGTGTGGTATTCTTTGATTCACTATAAAAATCTAACGCATTTTCAATAATGGCGACTCCATTTTTAATACCACGAAGATAATCATAGATAGGGCCGACACCCTCCATACTGAAAATAATATGAACACTTCTAAATTCCTTTAAGACATCTCTATACTTTTCTAAACAAATTGTTCCATTAGTTACGTATCTTAGTGAAATATCCTTAGCACGTGATTTGTTCACTAAAATCTTTAAAAAATCATAGTGGTCATTAGAGAGAAATGGCTCTCCTCCCTTGATTTCGATTGTCTCTAAATTAGGAAAATCCTCTAATTGATTAGCGATTACTTCGCCTTCAATATTAAACTTTTGCCAAGGATAATTTTCAAATAAAGGATAAAAACTTTCATTATCATTATTAATGTTCTTTGCTTGATCAATCCAACTTGAAGAGCAGTAAGGACCACAAAAACGGCATACTAAGTTGCACTTATTTGAGAAGGACAAGTCTAGCTCTTTTACTAAAGAGGTATCACCTGGCTCCCCAGAAAAATCAGAACCATACCTTTCGATATAGTTTAGCCTCATCGACTGAATACCAACCTCTTCCTTTGCAAAACACTTGAGGCAAGCCTTCGGTGGATTCCCATTTACAAAGTCCTCTCTCAACTTCTTTGCCTTTTGATTTAAGTATGTTGTTTTTAGACTTAGTTCATTTACTGAATCGTAACCCTCATCATTATAAATACAACATGGCTTAACAAATCCAGTCGGGTGGATATGAATATTCACCCAAGGCGCAGGGCAATACGAACTACATTTTTTAGACATAAACTCCACTATTAAAATTAAAAATTAAATGTGCCACTCCATTATAGTAACATAAGGAACATTTTTTACATTTGGTTCAATCTATAAAAGAGTGCTTATTAATGTTTTGGATTCTTGGTTTACAAATTCTTGCACACCTTTCAATTATCCCAATGCTTCTCTATGGAACAGGCATGGAATTTCTAATCTCTATAAGTGTATATTTTTTTACTGGCTGCATTGGCATGAGCATGACCTTCCACCGATTCATGGCCCACAACTCATGGCAGCCTTCACGATGGCTAGAGGCATTCGGAGTTCTATGCGGGTCTCTTGGAATAGCCGGGAGTAGTCTTGCCTGGACAGCTGTCCATAGAGAGCATCATAAAGCTGCTGATACAATCAAAGACCCTCACAGCCCTTCGCATAAAGGTTTTTTTCGTGTTCAATGTTTGGGTATGCTTTATGAACCTGACTTAAGGTTTGTTCAGGAAAAATTGAAAGACCCAGTTCACCAATTTTTTCACCGTTATTATTTACCAATTAACTTTTCTTACGTTGTCATCCTGCTTGCCTTAGACCCATTTTCAATTGTGTATGCTTATTTATTTCCAGCAGCAATTCTTTGGGAATGCTCAAGTGCTGTAAATACAGTGGGTCACTTATGGGGTTATAAAAGAAGCAATACACTAGACAAAAGTAAAAACAATCCCCTTCTTGCCCTAATGACTTGGGGAGAAGGTTGGCACAATAATCACCATTCAAGCCCATCTTCATACTATTTTGGTAAGAAATGGTACGAATTGGACGTAGGTGGCCAATTAATCCATTTATTTAACATTTGTCGCAATAAATGATAAAAATAAATCTATCTCATGAAGGAGAATTTGTGTTTTGGGCGATATTTTTGGGAATAATTTGGAGTCAAATAATCTCTCATTTTGCGGTTTCTATTGGACTCCATCGATATTTCTCTCACAGGCAAATTGAAGCATCCCCTGCCACTGAATGGGTCATGATTTTCATGATTCTTATCGCATGCGTAAGAACACCTATTGGTTGGATTGCATCCCATCGAATGCACCATGAATTTACAGATACAAAAGACGACCCACATAGCCCAAAACATGTCGGATTCTGGAAAGTTTTGTTTACAACATGGGAACTAAGTTACATACCACCAAAGTATGCAAGAGACCTTTACCAAAATCCTAGACTGGCATGGGCCCATAAATACTGGAAACACTTCTTACTATCGACTTGGTTAATTACTTTTTTGATTGATTACAGAGTATTTATTGGATTTTCACTCATTCCATTTCTTTTAGCGCGACTGGGCTTTGGATTATTAAATACTGTCGGCCATATTGACTATGGAGGCAGTAATAAACCGTGGCTTAATTTTATTATCGCTGGTGAAGGTTATCATAAAAATCACCACATCAACTCCAAACAAATTAGACTTCATAAGTATGACATTGGCGGTATCATTGCAGAAAAATTCTTTAGACCAGCAAAAAGAAAATCTTAAAAATAATCCTTTTGTTCAGGCTCCTCTTTCTATAGATGTCCATAAAATCCTTCATGAAATGGATTTCTCGAAAACATACTACTCACGAGGAAATGGAGCTGCGACAAAGGACTTTAATGATATTGAAGAAGTTCATAGGAAATGGATTTCTGAAATTATTGACCTGAGTTCTCTCCCCCATATTTACCCTACGGCAGGTGCTACAGAAGCGATTAACTTATGGCGACTAACTGATTCTAGGCCCTGGCAATACCTAAAAGGGGATTACTCATGGCCACAACTTATTTCTAAGAATGGTGTTCAAGTCACTCAGAAGGACTTAAGAAGTGATCATGTTTTGTATCTAAGCAACCCAAGTAGTATAGATGGGAATTTCTTAGAGGATAGTTATATTGATTATATAAACACCGTTGGGTGCCCTGTCATTCTAGACTGTGCCTATATAGGTGCAACAAAAGTAAAAAAAATAAAATCGATTAAAAACCTAGAGCAAGTTTTTTTTAGTTTTAGTAAAGGATGGGGCTTAATCGGGTACAGGCTTGGTATCATGTACACCAGCACTCCACATAAAACTTTAAAGCTTATGAAAAGAGTCGAGTGTTGGAACTACCCTGCTACTATTATAATGAGAAGTATTATGGAAAACTTCTCTGTTCATGAAATGTTTGACCGAAATAAAAGTAAACAAGTTGAGATTTGTGAATCATTAGGTCTTGAACAAAGTGACACTTTCTTTATTGCAAATAGTATCGACTCTTTCTTTGGAGAGCGTTTTAGATCCGCTGAAAAGGCACGTTTGTGCCTAAGTGATATATGGTCATTCTATTAAGGTTTATTTGATTCAATATAAGAACATACATCTTGAATTTTGCGCCATTGTTTAGCCTCCTCATCAGGTATTTCGAGATCAAAGTGATCCTCAAGTGCCATAACTATTTCGACAATATCAAGACTATCAACACCCAAATCATCCATAAAACGAGCATCAGGAACTAATTTAGAAACATCTAGCTTCAACAGATTTTTAAGTATTATTTGTACTTCATTTAATATCATCTTGATTCTTGCCTCTATAAAAAGTTATCACAAGTGAATTACTTCCAACTTACTAATTTGCAATCTTCTTTATAAATTTCTTTACCCTTAGCAGTGCTCTTCCAAGAATATTTTAAATAGCCGTATTTAGAATTATACTGACCATTTGCCTCACTCTTTACAGCTTGCCCACCCTGCTGACTAGAGAAGGTTAGTTTGACTTTCCAATACTCTAAGTTCCCAAGCGTTTTATGCTTAACTTTCTCTTTACCAAGAACCTCGACCCTAAACTCCCTTCCCAACTTTGTTGTTTTTTTAGGATCATTCTTAAAATAAGATTTTTTAGAAATTTTACCCAATACTACAAGACCCTTTTTCGGAGAGGGAATAACTTTTAGTCCCTTTAAAGATAAAACAGATTGATCAATTCTAATTTTTTCTTTTTTATTTTCTAAAACCTCGACCCTCATTCTTTTGGGGGTATAACTTAATAAAATTCTATTGTTGGAACTAAACTTTTGTCCGTCATCAGTATCTGTATATATCCTTCCATTAGTTTCCGTATTTTTAGTTGTCTTCTTTAAATTACCATCTTTTGAAACCTCAATTTTGAATTCTATTTTTTTTAGATTACCAGAACATTCATATTGGCCATCATAACTCTCGGAGGCCGTTACAAGACCAATAGAAAAGTAAAAGGCGACGATCGTAAAAAATAGGACTTGGAAATTCATAAAGCATTCTTTGGTTAAAGGTTCTCTTGTGAAGCTGCCATTATCTCTATTTTTCTATAAAATCTCAAACATCATTCACTAGTATTGAATGACTTCTAACATTAACACGCCGCACCCCACTGCCTATAATCAATCGACTCAAGTGCGATAACGTACTAAAATCCTACATTTAGGATATAGGTAAAAGTAATCCACTGGGGATATAATAAAACCCAACTTAATTATGAATGAACTTAATGAAGACTCTATTATCGACTTTATGACTTTCGGTGCAATTTCGCCTGGTCAAGGACTATATGATTCCAACCCTATCAAGGGAGATATTGCCCTAAAGAGTTTCACGGAAAGCTCACAAAACCACAGTTGTGATGAAAGTAAACATGTAGGTGAGATTTATAACCAAATTTGCAAGGCCATTAATAAAATTGTCACTAAAAATGAGATTGACTCAATCGCAGTAAGCGGAGGTGCTGATAGCAGACTAATCCTTTCGATAATGGCAAAAAACCATCCCTCTAAATTAAACGAACTTTATATTTACTCTAGAGTTCATCCCAAATTAGGTATAGAAAAAGACAGAGACTTTCTTATTGCACAGCAAGTCTGTAAAAAACTAAAGATTAAACTGACTCCTGAGATTTCAACCATTCACCCTCAGTTTTATTTAAAACCTCAAGACTTCCAATTCAAGATGCCTTTGACAGGATTATGGGGAACAGAACTCCTTGGTGGAACAATTTTATCTAATAAGATTTTTACAAAAAAAACTCTCACTGATGGAGTCTCGCCAGACTCCCCAATGATGATGTTTCTAAAGATGTCTGGAATTAATGAACATAATTATGACAACGTCGAATATTATATGCACTTCAGGATTCTTTTAACATCCAAACTTACTGCATTTTATAACAGCGCTACATGGCTACTTCCAAGTGCTCAGCTCGAAAAGTGCAGTAGTCCATTTCTTGACGAAGATGTCGTAAGCCTTTTATCAAAGATTCCAAGTAGTGGAATAATTAACTATCAATTATATAATCAAGTCTTGACCTTAAAGTGTTCAGAACTATCAGAGATCCCAATAAATAACAATCTTATCGCCTCACACTTAAAAAAGAATTGTAACCAGATTGGTCAAGACCCAAAGGAGCAGCACGAATTTTTTAATTTTCAAAAAAATGATCCTCCAAATCTATGCCGAATTAAAGAGTTAATCAACGACAACCTCCACCTACCCTACGCAAGCTATTTAAGGTCAGTTTTAAATCTTATTAGCATGACGCTTTGATTGATAGAACAATGCCCATTCAATAAAATAAATAAGATATGACCAACCAAAGTAATGCATCCATCTTAAATCAATTAAGAAAAAGAATAGGACCTGGAAAATTAACGAACCAATAATAAATACAATTGAATAAGTTCGGCTAAACAGAGCTATTGGAGCTAAAACCTCAGCAGTACAAACAATTACAGAAACTCCAATTAGCAACCATAAATTTGATAAAAAAGGTAGAACATCAGGGGTACCGATATGGAGGTGAGTATATAACAAATGCCCCTGTAAAGTGTAACCATTCATCCAATCAAGCCCGTGTTGAATCTTACTTATTCCTCCTGCAAAATAACTATAAATCAAATTAAATTTAAGTAAGAAAATAGGCCAATACAATGAAGATTCATTAGAAACTCTTCGGCTTTTAAAAATTATATTCTCTAACGAGTATAGGGTGCCAGAAGTCGAAACGGCCAAAATCAATAAGTTGAAAATCACAATAACATGCTGCCAATTAATATAAGCAGCCCCTTCACCTAGTGTACAACTTAAGGTTGAGCCAATTATCCAAAAAAACAAGAACATCGAGGTTAATGCCATACCTTTCGTAAACAGACCAAAAGATAATAAAAAAAGTGAAGTCAATAATGACCAGAAAACTATTTTTATATAATAAGAGTCTAATACTGGAATATTTAAGATAGAAAATATTGGTAGTGGAGAAGCACAAAAACTTGAGTTAGACCTAACATATATTACATATTGATCATTAAGTAGCTCAATAATTATAAACAGAGGATAAAGAACTCTATAGATACTTAAGATCTTTGGAGATGTTTTAGCAAAGAGCAATTTCTTCAATCAGAACCCTTTGCTTTTGTTATATTTATTATCTCACTATAGATAAGAGAGTCTTGAAGATTTTTCTGAATTGGTCTTTTCACTTCAACTTTCACAAATTGAACAGATTCAATCTCAATCATCTTTCCCTCTGAATTAAGCCAATCTTTAATTACGTCCTCAAACTGTGTTTTTTTACCTGCCAGATATAAGTTTGTGATATTTAACTCACCAATACCAAATCCCTTTAAAAAATTTCTCGGCAATTCCACCTTGTGCCCCTGCACATTGATGCCATAATATTTGTACACAAATATCTCGTCATCCGAATAGATGGGATCATTAAACATAGGATAGTCAGTAAAAGGCCAATACCTAACTGAAAATAAGGCGACAACGCAATGGGCAACAATATAACCCATAATGAGTGGATAAATTAAACGATTTTTAGAAAGTTCTTTCGTAGCAGTGCCTCTATTTAAATTAAGTTATACTATCAAAATATGAACCAAGACAGAATGGTCTGTATTATAACTTTATTTTTTAAAAATATTATAGTTTTTATATAGGATAATTTTTAATTGATAATCAAAACTTACGAGAGCATTTCTTTAGATAAACTTGACCCAGTCAAAACGGCAAAGGAAGTCGGAGAACTTGGTATAGTTTTAATAAAAAATAGTGGTTCCACACCAAAAGAGTTTTCCGAATGGGCAAACGAATTTGGCTATCATCTACCGCCCAATGTATGGGCAACTGATAAGGAAATTAGTCCATTATTCTGGAGGGTAACCAACCAAATTATCGATGGGGCAAATAAAGGACTGGCCGGAGATCATGAACTAGATTGGCACTCAAATGTAACTCCTGTTCTAGATGGAGAAGAAATTGTAGGCTTATATGGCAAAACATTTTCCTATCCTACAGAAACCTGGTTTTGTAATTCCATACCTTACTGGAATCAGTTGCCCTTAGTAGAAAAAGAGAAATTTCGAAAACTGACAGTTGTCCTAGATCCAAAGCGTAAACTTGGCAGAATTCAACCCTCCTGGTCCTTAAATTTAAAAGAAATTTATAGTGATGAAATAATTAAGGACCTTGTTAAAAATCGAGAAACTAGAGAAATAGCTAATGCACTAAACATGGAGCCAGAAAACAAGAACAATTACAAACCTTCTCGAGGGGTTCTAGAAAGTGCGAAATTTGTACCAAAGCATCCACTAGGAACAGAGGGACTATTTTTTTCTCCAAATGAAATTCATGGCTTCTACGAAAACGAAACAAAGAGAGCGGACTCCGAGAGGATATACTGGAAGATTTGGCAAGACCTAGTTTTATCAGAAAAATACACTTACAAACATAAATGGTCACCGGGTGATATTATTTTAATGGATCAAGTTTTAACTATCCACAGGCGCCCAAATATTCACCAAGAAAAAGCGCGAGAGCTTTTAAGAATAGCCTGCTGGTACAAGACGTCTCTTAGAAAACACTTTGACTACGTCTTTTGAATATTAGTTTCTTAAATATAATCATCCACCTGAAACTTTGATTTTACGACCTCTAAATCATCAATTTCCTCAACTCTAGGGTAAGCATGCAAACTAAGCTTTTGCCCACTTATGACCTCCCCCGAATGATAGTATTGACTATTATTCAGAACAACAAATTCCCCCGAACTCACAACTACGGTATCCAAAACCTCGGTGCCCTCATCATTCCATATTGATAATCTAAAAACCCCCTCTAACATTAGAATCAATGTAAACCGGGTAGTAACGGGATATTCATTCCCTGGGTTATCTTGATGAATCTCAAGACTCTTGCAGTCCAAATAATCAGTCATCCAAAAAATATCATGTAAAGGTCTCCCACAATACTTTGACAATTTTTCCTTAACAAAATCCGGTAGGACTTTAGAAATATCAAACCACACAGCTCCAGGAGTACGAGAGGTTGCGGGCTGCCACTCAACTTCTTCTTTAATTAATTTTTTAATAGAAGCTTTAATGTTCTCAAAATCATTGCCCATATTTATAATCTTATATGCGGCCATTTAACTTATCCTGTTTAAATTTAGAAGTTGCTCTAAAGTCTTATTACCTTCATTAAAGAAATCTAAATAAAAGTGGAGGGATAACCTAGTTTCGGAAAGTACATCACCACCGTGATAATATCGAGTGTTATTTAGAAAAAGCACCTCTCCCGGACCATAGACACAATTATCGATAGGACTTGTTAAATCATCCTCATGATAAACCTCTGTTTTAAAGTCTCCAATCAATGGCAATATCCCTGAAACTTCGCGTGAATGTCCGCGATCATTTGTATCCCTGTGTACCTTTAGTTTTTTTATGTTTTTATAGTTCCAGATATAAAAATCAGGGTACACACGATAGTTAATTAACTCCTCTATTTTTAACTTCAATTCTTTATCGATAATTAAATGGCACCAAAAAGACCCTGGCGCTTGGCCAGGATGACAAGGATTCCAAGTAGCACCTGGAATCATTGCTAATATTTGAGCTTGAATTAGAGAAAAACCCTCCTCTAATGGCGATTTATGAAACCAGTCCTTAATCACTATTTGCCCAGCTTTTCTTTAAATTGCCATAATCTCTGAACGGATCATTTTCATTTGCAGCAAAGGTACACGCTGCTAATCGATAACCCTCAAGACAGCGACCACTGTGTGGTGTTTTGTGACCATTTTTAAGTGCTACGATTTCACCTGGTCCATATACATATGAGTCTAGTATTTCCCCTGTCTCGTTACAGTGCCTGTAGATCTCAAACTTACCAATTAGCACAACAACCAAGCTCGCCCCTCGACCTAGTCCATCGCAATGCTTTTTTAGGGGACCACCATCATGCCACTCCCAAATACTTGTTGCCCACTCTGGATTTAATGGTGCGATTTCCTCCAAACGTTTTCTTAACACTGGATGTGTCTCTGCAAACCACCAAAGGTCTGTATCATGCTCTCCAGTAACCCCAGGATTCCCCTTAGAGGCACACTGTATTTTTCGCGCCCAAACAATGAGTTCATGAATATCAATATTTAAAGGAAAAGAGACAATCCAATCTCTTTCCATGATAACTTCCATAAGCTACCTCCAAAATTTACTCATATCAAAAGATGGGTCCACAAAAGCGACTAAGGCCAAACGATAATCATCCAAAGGCTTACCACCATGAAAACAGATCGTATTATTCAATATAATATAGTCCCCTGGACCATAAATTACTTTATCCAATACCTTGGTGTTATCCATCTCATCATGAAGCCTAGTCTCAAACCTTCCGATCAATGAAATGATTATCGAAGAAGATAAGCTAATGTTAGGGTCGATGTGTGGCGGCAGCTCATCTCCCTTCCCATATTCCCAAAGAGCAATCCTTGTCTTTTCCGTATTAATTGGTAAAGAGTGACGAGCTTCAATGGTATTGAGCAAATCCAAGATTTCAGAGTTTTCAATATCTCTCGTATACCAATCCCAGTAACGACTATTTTTTGCTAAGAGTGAATGATCCTCAGGAGTCATAAATGGGCACGTTGCCATCTTATTTTCTAGATACTCTAGTACTCCATCGAGGTTTTTCTCCAATTTAAATTTTTGACACCATTGGTGGCTCTTCATGACTAATCCGTAGCGTCTCTGTGTTCCTCGTATAAACTCATGATAACATGATTATTATTAGGCACAAAAAAGGACCTCCTAAGCTCTCGAAAAAAGGTAGATCTTCTTTTCTAAATTACGGTCATTTTTAAGCTTTGTGGAAAGGTTAAAAACTATTAAATATTAAGTACTTAGCGGTCACCAAATTGCCAACACTTAAGACTTCGAATAGTATTTATTCTATAAGAAATTTATTTCTTCCAAATTATTCTTATGCTGTTCATTTATAAGGGGTGTCGTGAAGACAGTATTTTTGGCTAGCATATCATTTTCAGCTTATGAGTACCTTCCATATCCAGTTGGCGTCCTGATTAGTTACTGCAAAAAAGACCCTCAAATCAATCGTATGTATAACTTTATGGACCCTGAGTATCGAAGTGACTCACTTGATAAAGAAGACTTTCACCAAAACTTAAAACATGCTGACATACTTGGACTCACCAATTGGGTTTGGAATCAAGGTTACAATGATAAAATTGCAAGTATTTACAAAAAGTATCGGCCAGACGGGATTGTCCTATATGGAGGCACTAATGTTCCTGAGGATAAGGTTGAAGCAAAAGCATATGCCGTACTAAGACCATTTGTAGATTTATTTTTTTGTGGTCCTTCAGAAAAAACCTTTAAAGAATTCTTAATAAAGTTCCCCAAACAGGGAGTCTTAGGAAATCCCGGCACTTTCACACAACAAGAGTTCAATTTTGATAAAGATAAAAACCACTACAAGGAGACATGTATTCCCATGCCCTACCTTGATGGAATATTTGAAAATCTTATTAAAAATACAAACCAACCTCTAACCGCTATTTTTGAAACAAATCGCGGCTGTCCTTACCGTTGTACCTTTTGCGACTGGGGAGGAATGACTAGAAGTAAAATCATAAGGGCGGAGCATAAAGAAGTAATAGATACTATTACCTACATCATGTCTCATGAAAAAATTAATCAAATCGAAATTGCAGATGCCAACTTTGGAATATTCGAAATGGATCTTCAGTACATCGAACACATGGTTAAGTGCCAAGAAAAGCGTAAAAACAAAATCAACCTTATTTTTGGAGGGATGGCCAAAAACGGCAGCCCATATGCCGAAAAAATCATGCAACTAATGCACGAAAACTTTGATGCCTATCACGGTAGAAAATATGTAAAGCTAAGTTTCCAGAGCCACAATGATGAGGTCTTAAAAATTTCGAATCGCTCTAACATAAAAAATGAAAAGCTCTTCTCAATGGCCAAAAGTTTTCAACAAAAGGGCGTTAAGGTTGACGCTGAAATGATTATTGGACTTCCTGGTGAAACACAAACGACGTGGCTGCAAACAATTCAAACAAATATGGATCTGAAAATTAATCATCAGAAGAGCTTTGTCTTATTTGTCGTTCCCAACACAGAGCTCTCTTCAAATGCCTATAAAAATAAGTATCAGATAAAGACGAAAAAAGTATTAATCCCTAATGACCTTTATCAGCTAAAATCCCGCGTCTATCATGAATCAAGAAACTCTAAGCCTATAATGACTTCTTGCAATTTCGAAGACCCCTCTGAATACCAATCGCTAGAATTCATCTATGAATGCTTTAGCTATAATGAAGTAGAACTCATGAAGATTTACGACACGTGGTTTTGGTTTAATGCACTTTACAATGCAAAAGTCGCACACAAATGGATGCTTGACTCAAAACAAACGGCCAAAGAACAATTTGAGATTTTCTTAACACTCATTGAGAGTGGCGAAATGCCATTTTTTAAAGGACTTTTAGATGAGTACAGATCCGCAGTCTACAACACCCTCGCTAAACCGGAGCCAGTTACAATCATAAGGAGTTTGTTTTTAGCTAACTTTGTAGTTAAGTTTGGTTTTCGAGGAAATGAAGTTGTCGACATTTATGATCATCAAGAGGAAGCAAGAGAAGAACTAAAGCTAATATATCCCAAAATAGATTTTAATCACTTTGATAAAGACAAAGATCTTAAAGAGAAACTTAAACTCTACTTTGTGGCAGCTGAAGTAACATAAATTTTACTTCGATGACAAATTAGCTCTAAGAAAGTCTAAGGATTCACCGCAAACTTTTATATTGAACACACCAAAGATACATCTTTCATAAGAGAACACAGAGTGCTCCATTCTGGTATTTAAGAAATAAAGAATATGACGTTCTAACTTTAAAGGATCCCCATTTAAGAATAGATTAAAGTATGGAGACTCACATTTATTAATTAGTACAATTAATCTAAACGTTTCTGGATCTAAATCCCGATGAGGAGGAAAAAAACCACCCTGCTCTAACTTCAAAATGTGAGACCGACCCAGTAGGTGGGAAATGGGATCCAAAAAGGTCGATAATCCATCAATCTTATAAAAGAGTTCCGTAGGTTTATTAAAGTCCATCTCACGATAATTGGTCTTATTATTTTTGTTATACTCATACAATGAGTCCAGATCTGGAACCCCCTCCATTTTCCCATCTAGAGAGGTTAAGCTAAGGCCATATCTCTTACTTTCTTTAAGCGGATTATATGGTTTCCACTCATAGCGATTGAAACAATCCATTGCATTCGTTTCATCTATAAAGAAATCCAAAGAGTAGTGATTACCAAGGGTAATCATTTCTTGAAATTTTATTATACTTTCGTTCAAGGGCTTTCCTAAAAGACATTTACAACAAGGTTAAGATTACTTGGGGTAAAATGCATTTCGGCGCAACGCGACACCAAAATAAATTTCTATCCGTAGGTTATTGTACAATCATAAGCATTCAATTTCATTCAAAATATAATAATGCTCGTCCATAAATCTAAACAAAGACTTTGCTTGAACACAAGCTTGATTCAAATAGTTAAACTTTAAGGTCGACACTGATTTCGCTAAATTGAATAATTCCATTATAATAATTTAGGAGCCATAAGTCAGAAAAAGGTAAAATAAACACTATTATTAACCAAAAATAGACATGGAAATTAAAAATAATTTAATAAAATACTAAGGCATCATAAATAATCATGAGGCCATTTAATTTAAAGACCTAAGAAGTTTTATGACAATAAAAGAGATTAAATGAAACGAAGAAAGTATGAGCTACCTATTTATGCGAAACTAGAGCATATCAAAATAGATCTCGAGAAACTAAAGACTTCACTAAAAATGATCGAGCACCTCTACATTGACGTAAGAAAGGCTAATCCTGCTCTATGCGATAACCATATGGAGTTATCCGACAGTGTCTACGATAATTTTAGCCAAATAAACCTGACGACAATTAAAGGTCCGCCACTCCCCTATACCGAAAACATTAAAGAAAGAATAAAAAGAAAAGAGGAGCGATTATATAATCACCCTACAGAACATTTTAAGGATACTTATTTCGAGGAAATTCTAAAACAATTTAAATGCCCCCAAATGCGGGTTAGAATTACAAAGTTGGCTCCACACACTAACATCCCCTTTCACATTGACTATGACCCAACCTATGCCACAAGAATAGTTATTCCAATACATACGAATGAGCTCGTAATAAACCAATTTAAAGTTCGTAATGAAATAGTTGCAGCAAACCTCTGTGCTGGTAATGCCTACTTTTTAAACACCGGTTTTTCCCATGCTGTTTTCAATAACAGTGATGAACACAGAGTTGCCTTTATGTTTAGCCTAGATGGCCAAGAAGACATTAAATCCATATGATATATCCTAAGAAATACATTTGCGATATTCCAAGTCTTTCCAAACAGGATATTTACAACCTTATACATGAAGTACAAAAAAATGGACTTGCGATAATTTATAATCAAAATCTAAGTGAAAATTCATTAATTGAATTTATGAAAAAGATTGGACGCTGCGAGGTACCAAATAAATTCATGAATCCTCCCGAGTTCCCTGAGATATCGATTGTAACCGCAAAGAAAGATTCCCATGGGAATAAAATCGGAATGTTTGGACAAGGTGAACTCGGCTGGCACAGCAATGGTAACAGCAGACACAATGTAGAAGAAATCCTCGTAGGTTTATATTGCAAAAAATCTGATCCAAACTCAACGCTAAGTGTGTGCAATACAAGTTTGCCTTTCTATGACCTACCTCGTGAAAAACAAGAGTTTTTTAAAAAAATTCGAATCAAATTAAAGTTTAAAAACAACTCTATTTATAATCTAGATGAAGGAGATCCGGAACTTGAATTCATGAGCATGCATCGAGGCAGCACAAGAAAACTCGTTTCTAAGCACCCCATCACAGGTCTTTACTACCTATATTTCCCCTACCACTTCATAATACAAGCATGGTTAGGAAACGAAGAAATTGACCACAATGCTCTAATTGAGGAACTCAAACCTTTAATTTTTAAAAGCCAATATCAATATCATCATGTATTTTACCCTGGCGACCTACTGCTAATGGACCAACTCAATACCCTCCATAGAAGATCATCGGTATCGAATGATCGCCTACTCTGGCGAGTTGCTTGCGACTATAGTGAGTCTTCGGTAATTAAGTTACAGAATACAGAAGGAAAATAATGGGACTAACTGGAATCAGCTTTAGTTATTCTAACTCAAGTCTTCAAGAAAGAGGTCTCTCTCTAATTAAGGATCACACTTCATTAACTCACTGTTACAGCATGCGAGACTTTGATATACCTTTATGTTACTCAAATTCCCCTGATGGCAGAGTACCCGATTCGGTTATAAAATTTGATAATACACTTTCAGCTTCGGATGGAATTGTTTTTGCTATCCCAGAAGCCGGCGGCCATTATTGTTCAGCCTTTAAAAATGTTGTTGACTGGCTCATCGTAAAAAATCGATTTAATAGTCAACTAGGCCATGGATATTCTTTAAGTAAAAAACCAACATATATCCTAACCTTTACTCCTACACTTGAAGGATCGGGAGGAAGGCATTTTAAAATGACCAAAGAATTATTAGAATCTAAGTTTGGCGCCAACGTAAGAAAGACCATAGTGTTTAATAATTGTTGGGAAACAGTTTTACCAGGCAATGAGAGTTATTTTGCCAATGAGTGTTTAACCATTAAAGAAGACTTTGATTCGCTAACTTGTAAAAACAGTTCGCTTCCCGACACTACCTCGCAAAAATCACTTGATGCAGACAAATGGCTCACCAGTTATCAAAAATGGAATAATCAATGGACAATGTGATTGAGCCGCTAAATATAAAAATAAACACCTCCTTATTTTCCGAAGCATTTAATAAGGTCATGAGGAGAACACCTCTTTCATTTATAGAATGTGGTGCTAAAAGCTGGGTTATAGACACGGACAATAAAAATGCTGAAGACTTCAAAGATATTCTTTTAAAGCACATGACTGTTCATAATTTATTATGTCCATTAGCGACTGGAATAAATTATAGTCAGAATACGAATCAGACAGTACCTCCTCATGTGGATATAGATGTGGGAAAATGTTTTAACCTACTTATACCAATACAGGGTGCTGCCGAAATCAATATTTATGAAACCAATTATGAAGAGTTGGAATATCGACATAATAAATCACATTGGAAGATGTTAAAAGAACTAGAAAAACCACATCTTATCGAAAAATATATCTTGGATTCTCCAACCTTATTAGATACATCTTGGCTTCATGATGTTAAGCCAATTACTTCCCCTAGAGCAGTCTGGTGTACGAGGTGGATTGGCTTAGATGATGACTTCGATTTTCAAAAATTCAAACGTTTAATTGAGGAAAAGTTAAGTGCCTAAAAAGAATCTTGTCGATAAGCATAAGTATGGCCACAAACCAGTTCATTTAGTTAATGGAATTCCGTGGCCACGAATAAATAATGTAAATGAAGGGCCGATAGAGGTCCCCTTAAAAGAACAGTACATGCTTAGGTCAATGGATTACTTAGATACTCCCCAAGCGAGAAAAATTTACGAAGAGCAGGCAGAAATAATCATAAATAATCAATTCAAAGGTATTATTGATATTGGATGTAGGACAGGCACAACTAACGACATTTTATTTGAATTAGGTTACGAAAATTATAACTACATGGGATTCGATACTAGCCCAGAGCCAATAAACTACAGCAACGAAGTATGGGAAGACTTTAAAAACATTGAATATCGTTGTGCAAGCTGGGAAGACAAAGAATCCATTAAAGTTAGCTTTCCAGTTGATTGTGTAATTTGGTCAGGTGTTCTCTTATATCAACCTGAAAGACATCTTAAACTTTTCGATGAAATTACTGCGAATTTTTATAATTCTCCAAATGCAATTATTCAAGAACCAATATCTAATCAAAAACATTGGATTGAAGGTTTAAAATTAAAGACCATCGAAGATGACTTACATCTTTATAAAGAAAAATATAAGGAATACAAAGAAACTATAGTTGATGCCGAAATTTTTAGTGGGCGTAGAAAAATTGTATTTATTCGTTTATGAAAATTAGAATTCTCAAATGTGGCTTTCATTCCATACCCTATATTCTTCACGGCAAAGAAAATGCAGCGCTTACAAATAAAAGCCTGGAATTATGTAAAAGTTCCTTGAAAATTTTAGGTGAAGAGTCGGCAAGTGAAGACCTCTCTAATAACTACCAATTAAATGGTCTCCATTTAAACAAAATGCTTTCGTTTAAAATAATCTACAATCTAGAAGAAAATGAGCCCGTTTTTATAAGTGGTCTTCAACGAATAGGAGATAACTCTGCGAGAGTTTTCAGTAGATACTATGTATTTAAAAAGTACCGTACAATTCCATCCCGCAGTAACCTTTACTCTAAGCTAGATGACTTTGAGGTACTACAAAACGACATTGAGGAGTTTTCAACTGAATTTCCTTTTTTGTTTTGGAGTAGGGAGAGAGGAACAAGTTTTTTTAAAGGGCTAAAGCGAAGCCGTCCTGATGTTTTTTCTGAGTGGACGATTCACCCTACAAAAGTCGAGATTATTTATCCAAAAAATTATCAAGGTATCTTCTATTTCAATAAATCAAGTAAACCAGCGAACTACTTTATTGAAAATGAGTTGAAGGCCTAAGCTTTTCATTTTAGTAAAGGGTATCTACATCATATACTTGATGTGGATAAGTATCCTCACCTGATCTATGATAATGCTCGTTAAAATTACCTGAAAGTGGCGGTAGCTTAATTTCAAAGTCGAAGGATTTTGGTAATTTAGTTTTGGTAGTTCTCCAAAATGGATCTTTTACCAAAAATTCCTCATTGAAATTTTTCACTTTAGAATCTTTTTCGAAGAAGTAATAAAACCCCCCTTTAGACAAAGCCTCCTCGTTAACGCTTTTATTTGACACGAGAAATGTCATTTCTGGATAATAATAAGCAAGGGCCGCTGCCGTCATTCGTATATCGTAACGGTTGACATCATAAATGCGAGGGATCTCCACCATGATGCTAGCTTTATCCTTTTTATTTTTAATGTTTTTAATTTTAATGTCTACTTCACTTAAGACAGTTTTTAACATCAACCCATTGCGATAATACCTAGTTTTTTCTTGTATCGAAGATTGTAACAATAAAATCAAAACACCAACTGACACGACCACCTTAATAGAATCAAAGGACTTTAGACGGGGAACAACAAACTCGCGAAGTAGCTTAAATGATTCAAAGATTATCAATATATAAAAGGGCACAAGCCAAACTGTATGGGATTTTGAAACATGGTTATCTAATAAGGAGAAAGGTAAGCCCAGCATTAAAAAACATACGACAAAACTCATCAACCTTTTCTGATTTTTCTTAAAAGAAACTATTATGGCTAAAACGATTAACATGCTAACGGAAAGACCTAAAGCATAGCTACTCGAGTAATAGAAACTTGAAATCACTGAAATATGGTGAAAAAAAACATCTTCAATTGTTGAAAAGCTTAATGCCATGAATCCCTTCTGAGGAACTCCCCATTTAAAAAACCTTAACAATAAATAAATAAGGCTTGGCAAAAATATCAATAAACTATGAGGGGATTTTTTAAAAAACACTAATTTCTTTTGGCTTACCAAGAATACGACCATTGGAAATACAATAGACCCTTCATGGTTTAAAATGCATACCGAGAATAACACTGTTAGCAACAAAGTCTTAACGGGTGTCCACTTTCCGTTAACAACAAGATTAAGCCCCAACATTAATAAAAATAAATTTAATGAATATTTAAATAGACCACGAAAACTTGTAATTAATTTTGTGAACCAAGGGCCAAGCAATAAAATGGTCGCCAGGAAGTAGGATACTGAGTATTTTTTATAAACCTGGAATAGGAATTTAAAATAAAGAAAAACAGAGGAAGATAAGATTAGTATTGCTATAATTGATATATTTTTAGTTGTTAAACCTATAAAAGGTTTAATCATTATACCCGAAAAATAATAGCTCATTGGACGATACTGGACACCACCATTGGTTGGCATTAACAATATTGAACTTATATAGTCCCAACTTGTATTCAAGGGGTTATTTGTTGCCATAACAATCTTAAAGTCATCACCAGAAAAAGGGACAAACAATATACTTTGATAGAAGAGAAAAAGAACCGAAGTAAAAAAGAAGAAAATATTGATATCGCTTAAAACTGGATAAACCTTTACTGATCCAGAGGTATCTCCTCGCCTTAATAAAGAGAATAAACTTATAGCGAGAATTACAGCATATAAATTCCATAAAATATCTACATAAGAGAAGATTCTCGTAGAAGAGAGTAGTTGGACAAGCTCAGCTTCTATCGCCAAGAAAGATCCTGTCCAGATCCCTAATGTTATCGTTTTTTTAAATGAGAGTTTAAGATAAAAGTGCGCCAGTAATAGTAATAATAAAATTTGGGGACCCATCTGCAAAATATGTCGTATTTTCATACTTTCATTTTGCTTTATTGACGCGACCCAACCCATTCCTCTCGATATATCTGACCAAGAAAGTAAACTTAACAGAGTATTGATTAAGATAAATGCGAAATATACTAGAATAAAAACTTTTGTTTCTTTATTAAATTTCTCCGTCATAATCATATAAGATTAGCATAAGCCCCCTTACAGGGAAACGACAAATGGCTTCATACCCTCATAACTGTAATACATTTAAATGATAGGTTTCCTAAATGGCGCATTGGTTTTACAAAATTCAACTTGAGGAAAAACTGGAACTTATTTCATCAGAAATTGAATCTCAAAAGAGCAGTTTAATTTGGCATGAAAACATAGAATCGGGTCAGCATTACGCAGGTTTAATGGATGGTAGACATCACAACGGTCAACATGGGACTCAATGGTGTGAATTACAATTGTCTGAGGATTCAGTATCTATTCTTGAAAAAAAAGTTGGTCACCCTATTTTTAAAAGTCTTTTTTACCTTTGGAACTATGGTTCTGTAAAAGAGCTTCCTATTCATATTGATCGACCAGAGATTAATTATGGAAATGCTATTTCCGGAATACTCCCCCTTGAGGGTACCTTTGACCTAAAGGTCTATGAGAATATTGATGATAAAAAACCAGTAGATAGTTGTATATATGGACCAGGAGATATCGTCTTGTTAAATAATTTAGATTATTATCACAAAGGAGAAGTATTAAGTGGTCAAAAAGTCGGTCTTCACTTTTTCCTGGACCTAAAGATATTCGATTCACCAACCATTGAAGATATTCTTAAGACTTAAGTTCAAGCTCTTTAGAGAGTACCTTATGTGAATAACCACGCGACAAGTGATAATCCTTTAGCTCATTTACATAATCACGATGGTCAGCTTTTGATCTGTAGTATTTAACTAAAATGAGAGATCTTTTACTCCGAGACAAAATCGATTTAATTTTTATGAGACGTCCACTTGAGATAAATTTCTTATTAAGCTCATCAGCAAATTCATCATAATTTAAATCCCAAAAATCAGATTCATTTTCATATTGTGACTTTTCTTTTATTCTTGCACCTGATGTATTTACGATTACTACTCTGTAATAATTCTTTAAGTCACTTCCTTTAGATTTAAGAAAATCACCAAAAAGTAGGCAGCAAGACCAAGCACCCAGTTTTTTAAATAACGTTCTTCTCGTATTGATCAAAGCATCCCCCCTTAAAATCATATAGGATCACCCACATGCTCAAACCTTAGCTATTATATGTCTCACCATTTTAGCATAAGTTTTTATTCGTTTACCAAAAACGAGCAACGTAAAAACAGGCACTTACACATACACACTGACCCATATCCAAGAACTCAACCTAAACAATTCAATTTAACTATGTTCTCAATACTTTACCATTAAACAAAAACCTAGATCATAAAACACCATAGAAGAAGCGATAAGATCTTGGAGGCAACGGGTTTTCTTGATTTGAAGCATATTAAGAAATTAAATAGATTCTTCTTAGACGGATATGAAATATCATATTAGAATCAACTCATGCCTATAACTATACGCTCTATTGTAACCGGTGCCGCCGGATTTCTAGGTAGCCACCTTGTCGATCTCCTTATGAAGGAGGGCCATGAAGTCGTGGCAATTGATAATGAAGTTAATGGTTCTTGGAAGAATTTGAAGCAATGGCAGGACAATCCTCGCTTCAAAAAAGTCCATATGGATATTCTCGACCTACAACCAAATGATGATAACTTTAAAAATTTAGATTATGTATTTCACTTGGCCGGACTAGAGTGCCCAGTCACAAGTTTGAACAAACCTGAAATTTTCTTTTCCGCAAATATTCAAGGTACTGTCAAAGTTTTACAGGCCTCGAAGCAATCAGCTTTAAAAAAGTTTGTCTTTGCTGGAAGTTCTGCAATCTATGGGGATGCTAGTACACCTACATTAGAAACAGATTCTATAGGCCCTATGACCCCCTCATGCTTAACGAAATCCCAAGCAGAAGAAACGGTCTTACACTGGGGGGAAGTATTCAACATCCCTACAAACTCCCTAAGAATTTTTAATGCCTACGGTCCACGGGACTTAAATAAGTTATACCCTGGCTCAGCCTTTAGCATTTGGATGAAACAAAAGAAATCCAATCACCCTCTCACGATAATTGGCGACGGTAGCAATGCTCGTGACTTTGTGTATTGCACAGATGTCGCTAACGCCTTTTTTATTGCTGCATTGGAAGGGAAGAATGGAGAAGTTTATAACATAGGATCAGGTCAAGCCGTGACTCTTAATGAATTCACTGATCAACTTAAGGGAAAGAAAAAATACATTAAAAATAAAGAAGACGAGCCCAAAAAAACCTGGGGAGATATTTCGAAATTTCAATTTCATTGTAACTGGCAGCCAAGAATACCTTTGGCGAGCGGAATCGAATTTTCGCTGGATGCCATCGACGACTGGGAAGATACTCCTGAGTGGGATGAAGATGGCCTTAATGAGTTCCTCAAGGCCTGGTTTGAAGTCTATTCATAAGAAAAATATTTGTAATACCTAAGAAAAAAATATCCTCTTCTCAACCCATTACTTCATAGAAATTGGCGAATGATTTTCTGACATGCTCCGTATTTCCTAATATCTCACCACCACCGAGAGTTCTCAAAAATAAATAAGCCACCATCACCATCCGATGATCGGCAGGAGGCAAATAAAACATATCAGAAGTAAAGGAAGTGGGTCCTGTTATCTTTATTGAATAATTCTTATAATCTACTTTGTGCTTAACACCAAAAACATCAAGCATTTTTATCATCTCAACAAAGCGATCACACTCCTTATGAGTTAAGACTTCTAAATTAGTAATCGTGCTGGTTCCCTCAGCAAAGGCGCAAACATATAGTAATGTTGGTATTATATCTGGACACTGAGATCCATCAAAGTCTATTGCCTTTAACGTCTCTCTCTTACATAAAAGACCATTTTCTTTCCAATCTAACCTTGCCCCCATTGAGGATAGTAACTCGATAAATTTTGAATCGGCCTGATTCTTATCTTGCTCGTGACAATTAGTTACAAGGCAATCCCCTGTTACAGCAGCTAAGGCCAATGGATAAGATAAAGATGAAAAATCTACTGGGTTAAAAAACTTTGCGATGGGCTTTTGAAAAAGGTCAATTAGACTCTTGGTTAGCTCCCAATAAGGTAATGATACAGATAAGTTTTTTGGAATCACTTGTATATTTGTATTACTGAGCGCCAAAGAAAGGCCTGTTAAAAATTGTGTTGTCTGTGAACAATCAATTTCTACAGATTTAACTTCCTCATTTATTGGACCTTTTATCTTAAGCCAGGAGTCTCTCTTTTTAAATTCGACGAAAACGCCTAATTCACTAATGGCATCAAGAAGGGCCTCCATAGGTCTCTCACGCATGTGGCCTTCCGGCTCGATCTGATACTGCCTTTTTCCTCGCGCGAGAAGAGGGATAAGAAATCGATTGGTCGTTCCACCATCCTTAGTCTTAAGAATGGTGTTTGCCTTAAGCTCACAGGCCGGGAAGGAGTTTTTAACAACCAAACCCCTGTCACTTTCTTCTATTTGAAGTCCAATTTGTTTTAAACAATCAATCATTGTTAAAACGTCAGTTGATAGAGGCAAATTCTCGATTATAACTTCTTGAGGGGCGAGCGCCGCTAAAACGAGGACACGATTAGCGTAAGACTTAGAAGATGGAACCTCTATTTCTTTACTAAATTCGAGAGAATCTACTTTAAAAGTTGAAGGATCTAAGGTCATCTTTACTTTGCTCTAGTTTTTCTTTTATATCTGAAATTTTAAAACTCACTGCTTTAAATTGGCCAACTTCTTCGACCAACACGAGCTGTAGCTCTTCGTTACTTTTTCTTTTTTTATCTTTTGTTACATATTCCATTATTTTTTTAACGGGAAACGTCTTATTAAGCCAGGGAGGAGCGCCAAAATCGGCTCCTAAGCTGGTTTCAAATGACCTTAAGGTTTTTAAAAAACTTTCCCCATCATAAAGCTTAAAAATGAGGGCCATACCCCAAAAGACAGCTACTCCATGAGGCAGATCGTATATCTTTTCAAGAGCATGACCAAAGGTATGTCCTAAATTTAAAGAAATTCTCGCGCCATTTTCTTTAAAATCACTTTGAACTATTTCTTCTTTTTTTCTAGCACAGGCCTCGATAACTTCACTTAGACTACATTTCGAGGTCAGAGTTTTTGAAATCTCCTTGTCTAAGAAACCATATTTAATTATTTCGCCTAGCCCACTATCAAGTTCTTCTTTAGGCAAGCTATTGATAAAGTCTTCTATGATCCAAACGTTTTCAGGTAAATGAAAAGCTCCGATTAAGTTCTTCCCATGCTTAGAGTTAATCCCCGTTTTTCCACCAATACTAGCATCAACCATTGATAAGAGAGTTGTGGGAACAACCGACCATTTAAGCCCTCGCAAAAGGCTTGAGGCAAGAAAACCTGCAAAGTCACTTGTGGCGCCCCCCCCGATTGCGACGAGATAAGAATCACGATGAATTCCTTTTTCTAAAAAGAACTCTAACCCTTTTTCAAACTCTGCTACATTCTTAGTCGCTTCCCCTTCTAATGTCTTATAGAGGTAGATTTTCTTATCTTTTGGATGATTTTCAACCAATTCCTTGGCATAAATTTGCCAAACACGACTATCCACAACAATGAGTAAATTATCAGTATCTATGGCACCAAGTTCTTCTCCGAGAGAACTGAAATTACAGTCTTGAATATTAGTTTTCATAAGCTCTTTGTCTTAAAAGATGATCTGCTAGAACTAGTTTTACCATGGCCTCGACCACGGGTATGGCCCGAGGAATAATACAAGGATCGTGACGTCCTTCTTTTGCCTTCTCCCCGACGGTACTTGTAGGCTTAAAAGTAACATTTAGAATGATATCATCGCCATTTGATATTCCACCTTCCATGCCCCCAAAATTTTGTTTATCTTTTGAGACCTCACTACCAGAAAGGTTTGCCATTTCTTCACCTAGCCCAAAACTAAATGAAACGACTGCCCCAATGGAAATAAGAGCTTTTGCAAAATCGGCCTTCAACTTATCAAAAGCAGGTTCTCCTAAGCCAGGAGGTACACCTTTTACAACAAGAGAAACCTTTCCTCCGCGACTTTCACCATTTTTTTTCAAATCTAATAGATAATCTCGAATCTCTTTTGTCTTACTTTTATCGGGAAAGTAATAAGGTGAATAGTCGTCACTTATATCACTTGGCAATCCATTGAACTCAAATGGACCAAGCTTTGTCATAAAACCTTTAACCTGAATATCTGGCAATACTAAAGACGCAAAATAGCCTCCAATTACCCTTGCGATGGTTTCTCGTCCCGAAGAACGGCCACCTCCGCGATGATCGCGAATACCGAATTTCTTCATTGTCGTCTCATCTGCATGTCCTGGCCGATAATCAGACTTAATATTGTCATAATCTTTACTGCGCTGATTTGTATTTCGAATAAACACGGCAATTGGGGTACCTAAAGTTTTATTTTCAAAAACTCCTGATAACACTTCAGGATAATCTTCTTCTTTTCTAGAAGTAGTGCCTGCAACCTGTCCAGGTGCTCGTCTTTTTAATTCTGCGGCAAGCCCCTCTAAAGAAAAATCTAGCCCGGGCGGAACTCCATCCACCACAACGCCAATTCCTGGGCCATGAGACTCTCCGAATGATGTTATGGACAACATTTTACCGAATGAATTTCCTCTCATGGTGAACTCTCCTAAAGACTCACATGTCACTTGCTAGGTTAAGTAGCATTACATATATTACCACTCTCAACCTTTTGAATCTAATGCCTATGGATATTATTCATTTTTCTCATCTTAAAGAAGTTCAATCATTAGATAAAATGATTAAAAAACACTTGGACACTATAGAGGGTGAGACTTCACGTAAAACCCAGATCCTTAAGCTAAGAACGAGAAGAGAAACCGAGAAAGAAAGTCTCCTAATTGAATTAAATGAAAACACTGCGTTAATCAGCGAGGGGGAAAAAAGTCTCTTCGACTGGGATAAGAAATTAGCAAAGGCGAATGAGCAACTTCCACTGGCGGTAAGTGAACAGCAAGTGGTTGGCCTTCAAAAAGAGAAAGATCTCTCAGAAGAAAATGTTGAAAAACTCCAAGATAAAGTTCTTTCTTTGTTAGAAGTACAGGAACAGATTGAAGAGAAAATTGAAGAGTGTGCTTCATTTCTTTTAGGGTCTGCAAGCACTCTTAAAAAAATTGAAGAAGAAATACTAGAAGTTACAACAGCTGAACAAAGAGAAATTGATAATTATGAATCGAGAATAAAAGTCTTACTTGAAGAGGTTCCAGAACCATTGAATTCTGAATTTAAAAAAGCATGGAAAAAGCATCGCTTTAAAAGCCCTCTTTCTCGTGTCATGGAGGGAGGCTGCGAAAAATGCCGATTCCTACTCGATAGAACCACCCAGTCTAGAATCGAACTCCTTCAAACAATCGAAATTTGCTCTCAATGTGAAAGACTTTTAATACCCTACAACGCTTAAGCTTCTACGGCCTCTGGTGATGATTCTCGCTCGGCCTTTGTCTTGGCCCCTGGCTTCCCCCAAGATCCAATTTTTCTTTTCACTCGCTCAAACACTAAGTAATTGCAGGGAACAAAGAAAAGAGTGACCAAAGAAGCAAAGAAGAGGCCCCAGGCAAAACTCAATGCCATTGGCTGAATGAAGGGGTCGCTATCTGTATTCGCACCAAAAGATAAGATTCTTGAAACTGTAGGGTGAGCAATAGGAATTAGACCCGCCACTGTTGTTACCGTTGTTAAAATTACAGCACGGAAACGACCTTTGGAGGCTTCAAAAACTGCCTTAGCAATATCATCCCCATACTCTTCTCGTTTTTCATTGATAAACGTAACAAGAACAATCGAGTCATTAACAACGACTCCAATAAGAGCAACGACTCCCATGAGCGCCATAAAGCCAAGAGATTGCCCAGCGATCTTAAAAGTCCAAATAACACCGATCAGACCAAGGGGGATTGCTCCCATAACGACGATAGGATGCATTAGTGAATTAAACATAATCACTAAAATAATGAAGATGGCCGCCAAGGCCATACCGCCTGAACGTAGCAAACGAACCATAGACTCTTGGGTGTCTTCATTTTCACCGCCAAACTTAAAGTCTACGCTTGGAAGCTGGCCCAACAATTCTTTCACTTTTGGTGTAAAGGTCTGTGCGACTTTTACAGGTGTGCTCACCTTTTTATCAATATCTGAAGTAACAGAGATTATTCTCTTCCTATTTAAACGTCTAATGACAAAGGCCCCAGGCCTTTTTTCCAAGGTAACAACTCGATTGAGAGGTATTCTTCTCCCTTGATTGTTAACTAGGTGTAAGAGCATGAGACTTTCAATTTTCGTACGCGCCTTATCATCAAAGAAGAGCTTAATTTCAATATCTTCTTCAGACTCTCTAATTTCAGTTAATGAATCCCCAGATAAGATGCGCCTTACTTCAAGAGCAATTTGCTGAGTATTTAGGCCAAGCCTTCTGGCCTCATCATCATTAACTTGAATAACAACTTGTTCTTTCCCCTCTTCGAAATCTATTTCAGGAGCAACTATGCCCTCTTCTTTTGAAAGAGCATCTCGAACTAAAAGAGAAGCTTTTTTCAAATCATCTAGAGAGTCACTTGTTAATTGAATATCAACCGCTTTTCCTTTAGGAGGTCCACCTTGAACCTTTTTTGTCGTTACAACGTATCCAGGAATTAGGCTCTCAGATGCTTTTGTTAATAGTGTTAAGATTTCATCTGTGGATCGCTCCCTTTCCCCCGGAGGAGTAAGGTAAATTATCAAAGATCCATAATGGCTACCCGTTTTGTTGCCATTATCTCCACGCAATACACCAACTTGAGACTTCACCTGCTCGAGTTCTTCTTTTTTAAGTTCACTAAGAACCAAGTTTTCAAGTTTTACGACGGCCTTATCTGTTTCAGCTAACGGTGAGCCTACTCTACCTTTTATTTGGAGAAAAACTGTTCTGACATCGTCCCCTGGAAACAACTCAAAATCCATGCTCTTTGCCATAAACATGGAGCCGACAAAAATAAAGAAAAAGCCTATTAAAATGGCCCAAGGCTTTTTCAAGAAAACGGCCAAAATCTTTGCATATATATCCGTTAGGCCATCGTACCAACGTCTACCTTTCTCTTTTGGATTTAGGCGACAAAAATCCGCTAAATGTGAAGGAAGAATAAAGAAGCATTCTAAAAGAGAAGCGACCAAACAAATAATCACGACGGCCGGAACTGGCCAAAGAAACTTCCCCATGATTCCCCCCATAAAAAAGAGAGAGCCAAAGGCCACCATGGTTGTTGCAATGGTCGCGGTAACAGGTTTAATTGTCTGCCAAGCAGCTTTTCTGGCAGCTTCATGAGGCGGCAGTCCGGCCTCTAATTGCTGATAATAATATTCTGCCACAATAATAGAATCATCTACCAACATCCCTAAAACCAAGATTAAGGCAAACATGGAAATAAGATTCACGCTTATGCCCATCATATCCATAATCACAAAGGAAACCATGAAGGCGATAGGCGCCCCCATCGAGGTAACGAAGGAGGTTCGAGCGTTTAAAAATAAAAGAAGTGTCACGAAGACTAGCGCCATGCCCATAAGGCCATTATCTTTGAGAATATTTAGTCTTCTTTTTACGTAATACGATAGATCATCGGTATATCGAAAGTTTATGTCCTTATAATTATTGTCTTTAAAAAACTTCGTGGTAACTGCCTTAACCAAATCTGTCGTGTCGAGAATATCAGCAGATTCGCGGGCCTTTACGTCTAAGAATATGGCCTGCTCACCATTTGAGCGCTGAAGAATCCCACTTTCTGCAGGACCTCTAACAACCTGTCCCACATCTTTAATTAATACTTTCCTTCCAGAAGTATTAGAAACGATGACAACATCCTCAATATCTTCAGTGGATTCAAACTCCGCCATCGTTCTCACGATGATATCACCCTCGGGGTCTTCAATTGTCCCACCAGAGAGATTTAGGTTTCTCTTTTGAACAGCTTGATAAATCTCACCGACTGTAACTTCAAACTTATTCATCAAAGTAGGATTAAGTTCAATTCTAATTTCATCAACACGGTAACCATCTAAGTTAACGAGTGCGATTCCATTAACGGCTTCAATACGATCTCTTAGTTTTTTTGAGACGACTCTTAAATTATTATAATCGCCACCAGTTAATGTAACTTTTAAAATACCTCTTTGTTTATTATCAAGAGAGGTTACGATAGGAACTGTTGCATCCTCAGGTAGATCATCAACAGCATCAATAGCGTTCTTAGTATCTTCTAAAACCTCATCAAGGTTAGCGTCAGGCTCAACTTCTAAATAGATAATGGAACTTCCCTCTGCAGACAGAGCGTTAAGTTGCTTAACTCCATTAACGGCTTTGATCTCTCTTTCAAGTGGAATAGTCACTAGTTTTTCAACATCTTCTGAAGAAGATCCTGGGTAGCCAGTTCTGACAAGAATTACGTCAAACTCCACCTGAGGAAATGTTTCTTTTTGAAGACCGAATAGGGCCATGCCACCAATCAGCAGAATCATGACAGTCAATAAGTTAACAAGTAAGGAACGGTCTAAAAAAAACTCAATAATTTTTTTCATTTACTGTCCCCACCGACAAGATAACTTCTGAGGTCTCCATATAAGAAAGCCAGACTATGAAGAAGAATTTCTCTTTGGGACAGATATTGAACATGGTTAATCTCGGTACTTATCAGTGTCTCTTCGGCTTGAATCAGCTGATCCAAGTCAGCTCTTCCTCGAGCATACAAGCGGTTGTATTCTTTAAGAGCTGTTTGAGCTAGCTCAAGACGTTTTTTTGAACTCTCCATATTTTCTGACAATAAAGAGATTTGATCTTTTATCGACTTTTCTGATTGGAAAACATCACTCGTAAACTTCTGCAGGCGCAATCTCGTTGTATTATAATTTACCAAGGCCCTCGTTTTTTCTACTTTTTCTGGCTGTGAACCTAGGGCCCAAGAAAGATTAACTCCTAAGCGCAGCTCATGGTTAGACCCACCTATAATTCCACCAGAAAAAGCATCTCCAGTTTGTGGTTCAAAATTATTATTTCTAGCACCAATTTCTAAGTTTACGGCCGGTAAAATACCTCTATCAGCAACATCGAGACTTGATTCAGTTGCTTTAACTTGATCTTGAAGTGCTTTTAAATTCTTATTTCCTTTCACATTCCCTGCAGGTCTTTTTGTCGTTTTAAAGTTTACATCGCTCAAACCTACAATCTCGTCAGCAGGCACAACTCGGTGAACAGCTGTGCTCAAGGCTTCAATTGTGGAAGTAAAGTTTTGTTGAGCAGTCTTTACATTCTCATCTGCACGATAAAGAGAAATTTCCGCTTGGATACGATCGACCTTTTCTCTTAAGCCATCTCTTACTCTTTTTCTAATTAAGGCCAATCTTCTATCGGCACGTTTCTTTGCATCTTGCTGAAGTTTCACTAAGGATTTATTTAAGGCCGCTTGGTAATAATTCCTGACAAGATCCAAAAGACTATTTTGAATTGTGTTTTCAGAACTCGATTCCGTGAAAGAAACATTGTAAGATAGCTGATCTTTTTGAAGAGAGAAGGTGCTTCCAAAGAAATCACGACCTATATTTTGAGTGTAAGTTAAACCCTGAGAGTATCCATATATTTTTTGAGCTCCCTCTACTGTGATTTCTTGATAGGAATTATCGAAAGCTAAATTACCGCCCCACTCAAAACCTTTACTCAAGCCTAAGCTATGTTCGGTAGTTTCAATTGGTTGCCTGAAGGCTCCACCAGCAAAACGAGCAGCAAAAGCAGAAAAGGATTCCAGCTTATTTTCATTACGATTACTATTCCAAGTGAGGGAAGTGTTTCGCGTAAGTTCAAAAGCTCTTAAATCTAAACTGGCCAATTCAACCTGAGACTCTGCCACCTTCACCTGGGCATTATTCGCCAAAAAGTCTTTAGCAATATTTTCCAAACCAGCAAAAGCTGCGGAGCTTAGTAGATAAATGGCTAGGATAGATACTGACATTCTCATCTGTTTTCCTCTTTTGATTTGATCGCGCATTCATATCAAAACAACTATTTATTGACTAACGTATTGCCCAGTGCCATAAACTTTTTTACCGAGAGTGGGAAAGCATCGCCGGTGACCTTCGGGTCACGGGAGGAAAGTCCGGGCACCGCATGGCAGCGTAGCGGGTAATGCCCGTCCACCGCGAGGTGAGGACAAGTGCAACAGAAAGTATGTACGGTTCGGCCGTAGTGAAACCAGGTAAACTCTACGTGGTGCAAGTCCAAATAGGCCTGCGTTTAAGGGGGGCCACTCCTAGCAGGCGGGTAGGGCGCTCGAGTCCTTGGGTAACCAAGGATCTAGATGAATGGTGTTTCTCGACAGAACCCGGCTTACACCTACTCTCGGTTTTTAATCTATAAATTTTCTTGGAAAAGGCGTAGGGAGTCTCGAAGTTTAAGATTCGGCGAAATCTTTCGGACATTTTAGGGAGAAGTTTTGGAGACATTGGAGTATTAACTTCGAGACTCCCTCGTAAGCCCATAATTAATATGCCTTATTTCCAGGTTAAGTTCATGAGGTCAATGTCAATTTTGAGTCAATTTAGTCGGCTGGTCGCTACCAAGTAGCTGAATTAGGATTTTTATTTTAAGGATAGATATTTATAAGAGTGTCTTTTTTAATTAGTTCAAAGATCTCATTCATATCTTCATCGGCTACCGCAATACAGCCATTGGTCCAATCAAAATAAGGATAAAAATAGTCTCTGGCCCATTGATCAATTGTTTCCTCGCCAATACCAAGCTTCTTACCAAAGGCCCTAACGGCTGGGCTTGGACGATAAGGATTTCCATGAATCAGAATCATTCCACCAATTTGATCTTCAGGTATTCCTAAGACCCTAGCATTGTGACGGTCTTTTTCATTGGGGTAACTAATCAGAAGAGACTTGGGATAACTCGTTCTTTCACGCTTCTTAGATATTTTATAGAAGCCCACAGGCGTCTGCATATCCCCTTCCCTTCTCTTAGGGCCAGCTGTAAAAAGAGGATTGTTATAAGATAAACTTAATTTAACAGGATAGGTTTTATAAAGGTTCTTCCCTTCCCACAACTGCAGAGTTCTTTCGCTTTTTAAAACAATGATTCTTGTTATCTCTATTGAATAAGTAGAGAGCGATAAAAATAGAATAGTAATGAGTAGTGATAATTTCATCTGGGCATTCTAATTTAAATTTTTAAAGAAAGATCTTAATCATGAAGAAATTACAGGCCGTTATTATCTTAACTGACTGTAATCTAACCCTCTTTCAAAACCCTCACCATCTTTTTTTCCATTGAGAGCGCCCCAATCAAGGTCAGGGTCAAGCGTAGGATTTGAGACAATTTGATCGTCCTGTTCAAGGTTTGTGTAATCAATATTATCAAACTGGCTGGTGATTCTCTGGCTTCTCAAAATTTGGCGACCAATAGTTTTCTGTTTTTTATCAAAGGTTGGGTCCTCAGGAATTTTTTCTCTTTTCTTGTCGACCTTCTCAGCTAGGATACCCAATGCACGTGACTCATCTGTCGTTAGCTTTACCGGACTAGACACTTTAAATGTGGCCACAGTTTGAGCGGTAATTTGATCTTTACTGAAGATTCGATAAACAGACCACACGGAGCGCGAAGGTGAGAGCTTAACTATTACTGCCCTAGCAATAACTCCACTAGGAATAGAAACTTTAGCATGGAGGTCTGGAGTTAAACCATTTTCACGACCTCTGTTTACAAGAATCGTTCTCTTGGAGTCAGAAGCTCCAAGTATTCTGGCGACAAACTTTGAGTCCTCGGGAAGAGTTGCAAAAACCTCCCCGGCCAAAATCAATATGAAACAAAGGGTGAATAAAAGTCTCAAGTAGACTCCCTACCTTTGGTTTTTAATAGAGATAACTTTTCCTGGATATCCAGTAACCTTAACTTTAATAAGCTTATAAAATGGATTCCAGTTACCTTCTTCTACTATATATTGTGGGTTTATTAAGACATCGGCATCAGAGGTTCTAATCGCATTATAAGCTGCAGCCCCTTTAATTTCCTCTACCTTGCTAATAGCATTCAAAATACCGTTAAAAAAACCACCTTCTTTACCACCTGGACTATTGAAAGCAATTCCATCCGCATACTTAGAATCTCCACTTACCTTTAAGAGGTGAAACAGGTAACCACCAGAGGCATAGCCCACTAACTTTTTCGTCATATCCACATCAATTTTTGCGTCCATTGGACTGGAAATAGAAATTCCAATCGATGCATTCATATGTGATTTATTAATTGATGAACAAGAACCTAAAAAAGCTGCCAGAACAAGCAATATGACGCCTCTTAACATGTATACCTCCGTGTATAAGTTAAGTGTCTGAAACTACGGATAAACTGTCAATATCTAAGGAAACTCTACGAGAACCTCGTAACCATAGTGATCAGAGAGCTGAGTCGAAACCTGGCCCTCTTTTTTGGTCTTAATCTGGATCTTCTCTTTAAAGAGAACTCGACTAGAACGGGCCTTTAGGTCCTTCAAGAAAATATGGTCTATCGCTAGACTTCTAACATCACCATCATTGAGAAGGTTATCCTTACAAAATGTACACTCCTTGGTGCTCTCACTAAGAGGGTCAGTAAAGCCCCAATCCTCAGTTTGCTTACAACTGCCAGGAAGCTCTGAAGCTAATCCATTAGGAAGATCTTCGTACCCGCAGTTGAAATCACCCAAAAGAATGGTTGGGTAAAGCTTTTGATTTGATGTTTGCAAAAGGCGATTCATTTGTTCCGTGTTCTCAGTTCCCCAATCAGCAAAAATACCGGTGTAGGGAACCGTTTCCGATAAATCAGATGTTATATGGGTACAAAGGACTTGGACTTTTTTACCTTTAATATCAACAACTGCTTGAAGAGCAGCCCTCTTATTTAGGGTTGAAACTTCCTTGAAGTCCACATGACGTTTTTCAAGAATTGGATATTTAGAGTAGAGCATTAAACCATTTGAACCTTTATAAGCAAAAAGACCTGCACGCCAAAGCGGGTTAACAAGAGTCAAGATACTCGCGATAGGACTCTTTCCAACTTGGGCCATAAGTGCAGTAGCACAGGTACGATTTGTGACTTTTAAATTATCAAGAGGCTCACCACATTTTTCGATAATACAGTCAGTGAACTCATCGCCCTCTTTACCACTACACTGACTTTGCATACAACTAACAAATTTCCCTTCACCAAAAATTTCTTTTATCTTACAAGTCGGTCGACTTCCTTCACGAAAATTTTTAATTTTGGTTTTAAAACTATAAGGAAAAGATTTTTCCAGTTTACGATTAAGCTTCTTTTGATCCTTCTTTTCCCAGACTTCTTGTAAGCAAAGAATATCAGTATCATAACTCGCAAGTTTTTCTGCTAAAGGCTCCAACCTTTCTTTAGCAAAAGGAACGAAAGTATGAGCAAGTCCTAAATTATAAGTTGTTACCTTAAAAGTTTCGGCAGATGCATTTGCCATTAATGAAAAACAAAGAAGGCTAAAAACAATGGTACTTAGTATTTTCATTTGGGGACCTCTAATCCGATCTTTTGAAAAGTTTTAAGTGTTGTAGTTGAGAAGTGGTGATCCCGTCCATTAAAGTTGAAATATTTATAACTTAGAGGACCAGTTGAGTCCTTCGTAAGCGACTGAAATTCCTTATTATTGACTACCATAATGTAGTTTTGAATCTTGTACTTAGTGATAGCCGTTTTAATAAGGGGAAGATCCTTATAATCGGCCAATTTCAGCTTTAAAGAGGGGTATTGTTTTAACTTTTTATCCTGACTTTTTAAAATAAAAGTAGGGATCTCTATTTGCCCCGAAAGCCATTCATCTTCCGTTTTGATTTGTCCTAAAATTTTCCCACCCCGCTTAACAACCACTCTTAAAAGAGATAACTCAAAGCTTTCTTTTTTCTTTTGAGCACTATTAACCACAGGAACTTCTAGTGGATTTTTTCCACTTGTATAAACTACACATGTCTTATTTAACGGACAAAGAAAACAGTCTGCCCTTCTTGCCTGACAATAGACACGACCAAGATCCATAAGCCCCTCATTGAGCTCTCTGGGTTTTAAGTTTTTAAAGTGAGCATTAAAAACCCCTTCTCTATATTGAGCATAAATCAACTTTTGAAGCTTTAAGCCTTTAGCTTCACCCAAGTCAAAGTAGCGGGCCAAAACGCGCTCAAGGTTAGCGTCAACAGCTAAGGCCGGTTTATTCATACCAATCGCCATCAAGGCGCCCGCTGTATAATCACCAATTCCCGGTATTGTTTTTAATTGCTCCGTACTTTTTGGAAACTCTCCCTGCCAATCTTCAACAAGAGAAATTGCGGCCTTTCTGAGATTACGGGCCCGTCGGTAGTAACCTAGCCCCTGCCATTGGGCACAAACCTCTTCTTCTGTTGCAGACGCGAGGGTTTTTAAATCAGGAAACACCTTTAAAAATCTATCGAAGTGATTAACAACAGTGCCCACTGTTGTTTGTTGCAACATTATTTCACTAACAAGAGTGCCATAGAGAGAACGATTTTTACGCCAAGGAAGGTCTTTAAATTCCTTCTTAGACCAAGAGACAAATTTTTTATCCATGAACTATTCTTAACACAGGTTTATAAACCTTGTCTTATTCGATTGGTATTTAGACTTATAAATTACTTAGATGGACAAAAAGAAGAAAACTTATCAATTGATGAATATAGATTCTCAGCGAAGAAGGGCTCAACGCCTATGCCTGTAATTTTAGCGCCGACTAGGTCTAGATACTCCCTAAACTCACCTATATACTCATCTACATCAGTGATGATAACAACATTTTTAGCGTCTGTTTGCTTGAGCCACTTTACAATACGACCGCCATCATTAGTTCCATGATTCAGGCACGCATTTTCTAGTTGGCCAAGGGATTTGCGAGAGGTATTGAAACTATAAATATCGACTTTACCCTTACAAGAGTCCTTAAGCTTGGCGACAATTCTTCTCCGTTCACAATAAGATTGATCACTAGAGAAATCTACCTGGCGCATAGAACTACTAACATCTACCCATAATTCAAAGTGAGAGGGAACGCTCTTTTGAGCATTCTTCTTATTTGCTTGGCCACAATACATATCAAAGTAATACTCCTTATCGCAGTCAATAAGGTTTACCTCTTCTGCATTGATTGTTTTAACCTCGACATCTTTAAGCTTGCGCTCTCTGGCTTTCATAACCTTGCCCTGTTCTTCAATATAACCGAGCTGAGGGTGAAAACATCCTTCACCAAAAGGTTCACATTTAAATTCCTCTTCTTTTAAATTTACTTGAGCAATTGCAGAGTATGTAAAACGAGGCACAGGTGAAAGATTATGAAGAGTCCCCTTAACACCTGGACGTGAAAGGAAATAGACGTGAATGTTTCCAGCATCTCCCCATATAGAAAGGGAGAAGATGAAACTCAAACAAATAAGATAAAGCGTTTTAATTCTTACCAATCGTCTAATCCCTTTTGCTTTAGATGATTAATTATTTCATTGCCAACATTCGCCACTAAATCACGGCCATCATTATCCAAAGTTAAAAACCCACTAAGGAAACCTTTTTGATGAAGAGAAAGACTTTTAATTTTGTCTTTCAAGCTTCCTTCACCTTCTGACACATAAGTTAGCTTTGTTTTTTTACTTCCTACTTTAATCGTGGCCGTAGCGTTCTTCTTGCTTCCGCCTTCATCAAGGGCCTTCGCAAGTTCTTCCTGACCTTCTTCATCATCAAAACTTTCGTCCTCTCCAACAGGCTGCTTCGCACTAGTTTGGGTAGGCTCACTTGCCTCTTCGCCTTTATAGAACTTCACAAGCCGAAGAAACTCATCACTATAGTCCTCTTCGACAAAATCAATGATTTCCATAGGTGGAATGTTTAATTTGGCGGCTATATTAGCTATAAGGTTGGGATTTAGCTCTTGAGTTTGCTGATTAAGAAAGCGACTCATAGTCGAGACACCAGTATTTGTAGCATCAGCAAGCTCTCTCTGAGTCATGGGGCCTCTTATCTCCATATATTTCCGGACTGCCCCTAGGAATAGTGAGATTTTTTCTTTATCAAATTGCGCCATGAGATTACCCCTTGCCTATGCAACGGCCTTCTTTATCGGGCCTTCAAGGACTTATCGGCACAGTCAGTTATTGACCTTAATTCAATGTGCAACTTATTACGCAATGCAACTGCCTGAAATAACAGTATTCTGCAATTATTTATTGCACCGTGCAATCAAATTGCTTGACGCAAATGGTCAACTATTCTAAACTGGGATCAGGCTTGGATAACGCAACACACAACCAAGCACAACCACAAGGCTCGGGGAAACATTATGAACACACTAACCCAATTCATTGATGCCCAACTTTCTCTCTCTCACCAACTCACCGCTGGAGAAAGACTGGGCATTGATGAGGCCTCTGCTACTGGTCTTTATGAGATCATTGAGAATGAAGAGATAAAGTCTCGTCATTTCAGTAGCTTGGCCGTATCTGGCTCTCTGTTTTCTCTCACCACTTTCACTGATGTTACCTTCGAGTCTTGTGTGTTTTACGCCAACAAATTTGAGAACTGCAATTTCATTAATTGCACGTTCACAGATTGCAAGTTTGAATTTACTCAGATGCAACACTGTCGCTTTAACGGTTGCAAATTGGAAGATACGACTTTTTCAGTTAGTCCAATCAAAAAATGCACGATCGCTTTTACACAATACGACCACAAGTTCTCCTACTTTCTAAGTAAAGAGGAAAACAAAATTATCAACTGTCAGGAACTTGAACCTGTCACTTGGGAAGAAGCTTTAGAAAATGAAGCTTTAAAAGATCAGGCGTTTATTGCATCAAAAGGTACAAATGAAGAGGCCACGGCTTCCTTAAAAATTGACCTTATTAGCGCCGTTCAACAGGCCTTTAATAAGCTTAAGGCCGCTTAAAACAAATTTATAATTTTGGCTAAAGATAGACATTCATCATTGCCTCAAGGATTTATCTGCCAATGAACAATTCATAAAGGCGAGGCATATGACCCATCTCTTCTAGAGTTCGGTAAAGGAAAACCATCTAGACCCCTCAACCAGACGTCCCTAAGGCCCCTCCTCGGAGGGGCTCACTTCAATGTATCTGTGATTTATAATTTCTAGTTTAAGAACATCGATTGATAAAGTAGGCGCTCTTATTCCGCTCTTTGAAATTTAAAAGATATATCAACAGCTGGAGCACCATAAGTAAGAGCACCGACACTAATAGCATCCACTCCAGGGATTAAATAAGAATCCAGAGTTTCAAGATTAATTCCACCAGAAACTTCGATTGTCATAGAATTTGGTTTCTTTTTAACAAGCTCTTTTACTCTCTCAGGTGAAAAGTTATCTAGCATGACATGTTGAATATTATTCGCCTTTGCCATTTCAAACTCCTTCTCATCATGAACTTCAAGTTCAATAGGAGTGTAGAAAGCCCCCATTTCTTTAAAGAAGTTTATGGCCTGCGTGGCACCACCAAAGAAAGTTTTATGATTGTCTTTCACCATCCACATGTCAGTCTGACCTAAACGATGATTAAATCCCCCACCCATTCGAACGGCATACTTTTCAAGAGAACGTAAACCAGGTGTAGTCTTCCTTGTATCGAGTATCTTGATATTATATTTATTCGCTTTTTCCACAAACTTATTAGTAAAAGTGGAAATATTAGAGGCCCTTTGTAAAAGGTTTAGAGCGATTCTCTCTCCGGTCAGCGCCTTTGAAAAAGGTAGGTCACCTAAGGGAATAACAGAACCTTTTTCTAAATACTTGCCTTCAAAGTCTTTTATAATATTGGCGCCAAAACTCTTCTCACCGAGGTATTCGAAAGTACCCTGAAACCATGGGAGTCCACTTAAGATAAGGTCGGACTTAATAAAGAGGTTACACTTAACCAAGTCCCTTGGAAGTTTTTCAAGATAGAAGAGGTTACGAGGAAGATCATCCTCTTCAAAATAATGAGCAATATCTTTTTCAAGAGAAATTTGCGTCAAATCCATCTTTATGTCCTTCATTTTGAGTGGCTCCACCTTTTTAGGTCAATATTTTTAATAAGTTAAGGGAAAAGCCAACGATATCGAGCTTTCAATATCTTATCTATGGTTTTTCGCTATCTTCTTCTTATATTTTTTGCACTTTTGATAATCGCTCCAGGAAAAAAGCAATACTTTAGTGCTTATAACCCTCTGCCAACTCTTAGCAACAAACCACTCATTAATGCCTATTTATTTGGAAGTAAGAAAGGAGTCTCACGCGACCTCTTAAAAGTTCATCAAGCTTTTAATCTTCAGCACTTAATGACCCCATCAGGTTTACACCTAGGAAGTCTCCTAATAATCATAAGTTTATTTACCAGGAGAAAAGGTCTTCTCTTTTCCTTTTTAATCGTAATAGGCGGATTGGTATTTCCCTACACTGGAGTTGATAGTCTCAAAAGAATGGTGGTCTTTGGTATATTTCGAAAAAATCCATGGATAGATTTAAGTCTTGAAAGATCTTTTATCCTGACTTTCCTTCTCACTTTTATAGCGGGTCAATATCTAGAGAATCCGCTCTCTTTTTGTTTGTCGTTTATTTTCTTAGGAGTATTGCTAACTACACGAAATAAAGCCTCGCTCTTCATTCTTTTATTCGTCTTACAAGCTCTTCTCTCCGCTTGGTTTAATAGAGAGTTTTCCCCATTAGGTTCTATTTACGGATTAATCATCTCTCTTCTTTCACCCATGGTATTTCCCTTATTTATTTTGGAAACGCTTTTTCCAAGCCTTCCCTTCTCTCATTGGTGGTCATTCTTCTTACTAAAGGCGCATAAAGTCAGCCTGATTAGCTTCATCTTTCCTTTCTTATGTTTTATTCCTGTCCTTTATTTTTGGAGTAATAAAAAGATAAGAAATTTATCCTTTTTTCTCTGTCTCTTATTCTTTGCAACACCATTGGGAATTATTAAAAGAGGAGCTGTATTTTCTAGTCCGCCTCCACATTCATATAGTCATATAAAAAGAATCAAAGATGGCTATCACTTGAAGTATGCGAATGGTATGCGTTGCTATTCGAGGATAAAAGGCGATGAGTGGAGTCACCATTGCTACAAATAAAAAAGGCCCTCATTGAGGGCCTCGTTATTCTTTAAACTTTAAAACTTAGTATTCTAGTAAATCTTTAAGCTGTTTATAGACATCATCTGTCTGAGGTAATATTTCTTCCTCTAGATTGGGACAGTAAGCTACATGAACATCCATACTCGCTACACGCATAATAGGTGCATCAAGAGCTTCAAAGCACTCTTCATTTACTCTAGCAGCAATTTCACCTGCAAAACCAGATGTCTTGTGCTCTTCATGGGCAATCAATATACGGTTGGTTTTCTTAAGTGAAGTGACAATAGCATCCATATCAAATGGTGCAAGAGTCCTAAGGTCGATAACTTCAACGCTGTAACCTTCACTCTCCATTTTCTTCGCCGCATCTAATGACTTTTGAACAAGTGCGCCCCAAGTTACGATAGTGGCATCACTTCCCTCTTTGGCAACACGAGCCTTTCCAAAAGGAATCATATAATCTTCGCCAGGATCTGCTGTCCGATTATAACCTTGATAATAAAGATGCTTGTGCTCAAAGAACATAACAGGATCATCACCTCTAATCGCAGTTCTCAAAAGGCCTGCGGCATCAGCTGCATTAGAAGGGTACGCTACTCTCAAGCCAGGGATGTGAGTAAAAAGAGACTCCCCTGTTTGTGAGTGATAAATAGATCCACCACGTAAATAACCACCAATCGGCGTTCTTATTACGATTGGGTTTGTAAAATCTCCACCTGAGCGGTAACGAGTTGTCGCCATCTCATTTTTAATTTGCATAAAGGCCGGCCAGATATAATCAAAGAACTGGATTTCAACGACTGGCTTTATTCCGCGAATGGCTTGGCCTACTGCACGTCCAACGATATTGGCCTCAGCAAGAGGAGAATTGAACACTTGATTTTCACCACCTGCTCTTTGTACTCCAGAGGTTAGTTTAAACACGCCCCCTTTTCCTTTTAAGTCAGGGTCTTCCATTTTTTCTAATTGAGAGAAGTCAGCAACGTCTTCGCCCCACATTCTTAGTAGTGGGTTATTTTTGAATTCATTTTGAAGAACTTTGTTAATGGCGCCGGCCATTGGAACATCGTCTTTTCCTTCAAATGTTCCCTCTGTCTCAAAATCTGAACTAGTCATGTCAACATCGTGACTATAGAGATGATCCATTGCCGTGTTCTTTTCTGGCCATGGAGTTTCAATGGCCTCTTTCATGGCCTGACGACACTCATCCGATACTTCAGTTAGAAGCTCTTTTCTCTGGTCTTCAGTAAGGATTCCAGCATCAACAAGTAGCTTAGGATAGCTATTAAAAACATCTTGATCTTTTTCGCGCTCCAATTCCTCTTTAGTACGATACATAGTTTGATCATCACTCATTGAGTGCGAATAAGGACGAGTAACATGAGCATGAACGAGAACAGGTCCAAGGCCTGCTCTTAAATAAGCCTCAGCATCTCTCATCGTGGCATATGATTCAATTGGACAATTTCCGTCACATTCAAAAATCTTTAAACCAGGAAAATTTGCAAGAGCTTTTGATATTGAGCCACCGGGTGTTTGAACCTCAACTGGAACAGAAATGGCATAGCCGTTATCTTCAACAAGATAAAGAACTGGAAGTTTGTTTACACAAGCTGTTGTAATACCTTCCCAAAACTCACCTTGAGAAGTAGTTCCATCACCAGTTGAAACATAAGTGATCTCATCTTTTTGATAAGTTCTTCCCTTTAAGTCTACGCCAGATTCATCAAGCTGCTGAAGGTACTTACCGCCCTCAGCTAAACCAACACCTTGAAGAAACTGAGTTCCCGTACAAGAAGATTTGTTAACGATATTTAATTTAACGTGACCCCAATGGGCAGGCATCTGTCTTCCATGTGAACTAGCATCTCCAACATTTCCGTTTGCTTGGCAGAGCATTTCATATGGAGTTACTCCCAAACCAGTGCATAGTGCACGGTCACGGTAATAACAAATAAACCAATCGTAGGCCGGCTTTAATACGCGAGAAGCCGCCGTTAAGATTCCCTCGTGACCTGCACCCGAAATTTGAAAATAAGCTTTTGTTTGCTTTTTCATTGAGATTTCGGTGTCATCAAGCTTTCTAGAGAGATAAACATTTCTAAGCATGGACACTAAGTCTTCTTTTTTAAGACCATATTTCTTAGCAAGCTTAAGCTTTGCTTCTATAAGTTTTTGGCTAGTTTTCTTTTGAGAGTCTGTTTTAACTGAAGTAGTAGATGTTGTTTTTTCGAGCATAGTAATGTCCTCAAATTCCTTGTCGCGCACCGCGCTAAAATAACAGTTCTTGTAGAAACATTACCTAGAAGAAAGGGAATTGTCTAAAGGCCAACTATAAACTTTTCAATGGTTTAAGACGGTTTTGAGGAGCTTTTACAGGCCTGCACCAATAGATAAGAGGAAGCGCCGGTCTTCTTCTCCACGAAAATTAGAATTTGTGGTGTCAACGGCATAAGTAGATAGGTCAAACTCAAGCTTTCTCGTGCGAATTCCAATACCGCCAGAGCCGAATCCATCACCAAAGCCAAAGCGAATAAAGAAAATTCTTCTAAAATCAAACTCTAGTCCTAGGCCCAACTTTCTCATATTCTCCACACTCGTGTGTTTATTATTTGAATCTTTATAGTTGATTTCCCAATGAATACGGGTCGTTTTACCTATCTGAGGGGTTAGAGAGAAACCGATATCAATCGACTGTCTGATCTTGTCAGGTCCCCCAGCATAACCTTCACTTGGGTTAAATTCTTTTGACGTTGAATTGCTCATTTTAATAGCAAATGTTGGAAGGCCATACATTGGTATGGTGAGCTTAGCCCCTGTTGTTAACAAGAAGGCCCTTCCATGGTTGATGTCAGAATCTTCTAAGCTTATGGCCGTGTCTATATCTGACTCTCCAAAAACCTCTTCTCGAGTCAAATAGATACCTGTCACACCAAGCTTCAAAATCCCACCAAAGGGTGAAATATTTAAAGACATGTAAGGACCCATGTCTGTTCTTTTTGCATATTCAAATTTAGCATTATCCTGAGTTCCGTAAGCTGCTCGAGTTTGATTTGAATAGAGAAAACCTAATGAAATATAGCGGGCCGTAAAGTTTGGAGCAAAATGAAATCGAGAATGAGAAAAGCTTCCAGGGTGATCCTGTAATAACTTGCGGGTACCATCAACCTTAAAACCTTTATTAAAATTGGAAAAGGCATTTGAAACTGTTCCACCAGTTCCAAGATCAATCCAATCCTTATTCACTTCTAGAAGAGATGAAATGTGAAAGTGAGGAGCTCTAACAGTGCCAAGTCCAGCTGGGTTATAGAAAGCGGCTGCCGAATCATCTACCTTTGCAATATAAGCATTTCCCATTGCCAGTGCCCGGCCAGAGGTAATTAACTCAGGGTAAGCAGCATCACTAAAGTCGATAGCTCCCCACACAGATCCGTAAGGAAATAAGACACCAATAAAAGCTAAGATAAATGTAAACGCCATTAACATTTTCACCTCTCTATTCTAGCGAATATATGGGCCTAATATTAGTGGTGCATCATTTGCCTTAAAATAAAAAACCGGCAATATTTGCCGGTTCTTTAAAACATAACTTATGAGGAAAAAGGCTCTTTTCTTTATACAGCTCTATTTCTATTTTTTCTGCCGGGAAACCTATGGCTTACACCTGCACCAAGAAACTTACCTTGGATGTTCTTAATAGACTGTAGTCGTGCCTCGGCCAGTACATCAGTGGCCTTATAAACTGGGATATTTTGTTCATCAGAAATTTGGAAGATTCTCATCGTCGTATCGTAAATAGTATCAACCATTCTCGATGCTTTATTATCTGACCAACCTTCAAATTCAATCGACACGTTCATCAACCCACCAGCATTGATTAAATAATCTGGAGCATAGAGAATCCCTTTTTCTTTAAGAATATCTCCATGACGATTTTCGGCCAATTGATTATTAGCTGCTCCTGCAACAATTTTACATTTTAAACGCTCAATTGTTTGATCATTTACAGTGGCCCCTAAGGCGCAAGCAGAATAAATGTCACAATCAACATCATAAATCTCATCCACGCCAACTAGCTCTGCACTTGGAACCATTTCTTTAAACGCGGCTATATTTTTTTCATTGATATCTGTGAAGAAAACTTTAGCACCTGACTTGTAGAGAAGTTCACCAAGGTGACGACCTACTGAGCCAGCTCCTTGAAGAGCAATGACCTTTCCCTTCACACTTCTGTCACCGTATACTTTAGTACAAGAAGCTTCAATTCCCCTAAAAACACCACGAGCAGTATAAGGAGAAGGGTTACCAGAGCCACCATGAGTTTCTGCAACACCCGTCACATAAGCTGTCTCTGTAAAAATATGTTCAATATCTTCAACACCAATATTTACATCTTCGGCCGTAATATAGCGTCCATTTAAACTCTCTAAAAAACGTCCATATGAACGGAAAAGTGCTTCTGACTTATCCTTGTTTGGATCACCAATAATAACGGCCTTACCGCCGCCTAAGTTAAGACCAGAAACAGCTGCTTTATAAGTCATCCCTTTAGAAAGACGAAGAACATCTGTAATGGCATCATCGATACTTTCATAAGGCCACATACGGGTTCCACCCAATGCTGGTCCTAATGTCGTGTCGTGAATGGCAATAATTGCTTTTAGGTTACAAGAAGGATCACTAAAGAAAACTACTTCTTCATGTCCTTCAGCATAAAGCTTTTCAAAACTAAGCATGGCCGAATCTCCTAGGGTAAATTTTTGTCCATCAATATTTTTCTTTGCCGAGACCGCATAGTTAGGAACCCTTTAATTTTAAAGGGGTTTCTGCCAGACTATTAGCGATTGCACACTTTAGATTCTCAAAGGTAAAATCTGTATGCCCACCGTGTCAGTTAAAAACATGTTTTTTTTTGATATCCAAGCACCGAAGATACCGCCTAAGGTGCTGGAATTAGGACGTTATGAATCAAAGTCAGCAGCAAGAGACTTACCCACACTCTCAGAGGATGAATCTGACCGGTCTCCGCCATTTGCTTCTTTCTTATTAAAGAGATGTTTTTCACCATCAACATTCTTTATGCGAACTTCTCTAATCTCGTAATCTTCAACGCGATTAAGCTCGAAGCTGTAGCCTTCCCAAACAATAATCTGTCCCTGCTCAGGAAAGTTGTTTCCAAGCATATCTAATAGAAAACCAGCAACCGTTGAGTAATTATCATTAAGTGGAATCTTTATATCAAAATCATTGTAAAGCTCTCTTAATGAAACCGAGCCCTCAATAATGACCCCTTCACTAAGCTCTTTTAAAAGTTGATCTTGAACGATCGATTCTTCGTCATCATCGTGTTCATCTTGAATTTCACCAACAATTTCTTCAATTATATCTTCGAGAGTAATAATTCCGACAACAACACCATTCTCATCTTTAACGAGTGCCAAATGAACTTTCTTTTTATTCATATGATCAAAGACCGCTTGGATCTTCATGTGTTCATAAACAAAGAATGGGTCTTTAAGGTGTTCCTTAATATCAAAATTTTCTTTGTCTAGCCCTCTAATGAAAGCAAGATCCTTTATATGAAGAAAACCTAAACAGTTTTCAAGCTCTCCATCACAAACAGGATAACGACTATAATTGTCCTCTTCGACGAAGTTTATAATATCTTTGAATTTATAATTATCTTGAAGATATTTAACTTCAAGCCTAGGGATCATGATGTCCTTAACCTTAATTGTAGGAAACTCTAAAATAGAGTTAAGGAGGTCGAGCTGCTTGGAGTCCATGGTTTTATCTTGCTCAGCTCTATTGATCATATACTCAATGTCATTCTTGGTAATAAGCCGACCTGTTAGTTCGGCATTCTCCCCAAGCACAGCACGAATCATATAAACCATTCCCTGAATAATCGGGTAAAGAATATAAAACTTCATTCTAAGAATATAAATAATCACAACACTTAGTTTTTCGGCATGAGCACGAGCAAAAGTCTTTGGTATAATTTCGCCAAAGATTAGAATCACAACCGTTACAACCCCCGTAGATATACCGACGGCATCCGATTTAAAAATTCTAGTAGCAATTACTGTAGTCACCGATGCCGCTAGAATATTTACGATATTATTTCCAACAAGGATTGTGGTCAAAAGCTCGTTAGGTCTTTCGATCATGAAAGTCATCGCCCTAGCGCGAGATCCTCCCTCCTCCATAATTTGGCGGGCCCGATCAATACCAAGAGACATAAGGACTGCTTCTGATCCCGAAAAAAAGGCTGAACCTGCAAAGCAGACCAAAAGTACGAAGATTTCTGTAACAGAGATCTCTGCGACCGCTAACATGACAAATTCCTTGAAAGGTTTTTTAAAGAAGGGGTGGTCAAAACTCTAAAATTTTGACCGAACATAGACGGAGGTTCTATAAGGCAGTTCCTTGTTCTAAAACAGAGACTAATAAATTCAATTTTGCTTCACTTGTCATTTCGTTTACTTACACCAACCAGAGCAAATTCTCACCATTTTGTTTTCTTAGTTTATAAATTCTCTAGCTAAAGAGAAATTATTACCTATATTACAATGCATCTCGGTATCAGTCCAGATCTCACACAATATAATTTCAAGTAGTTAGTAAAGAAAAGCCAATTAATGGTCTAATTGCTCACCCTTAAAGTCATGATCTGAATAAATAATCCTGTCGTTCATCTCATGGTTAAAGTCATAGATTTCTTCTATATTCGATACGTTCCTAAAGATGCTTTGGCATTTGTAGCAAATAGCGATGAGCGGAAGCCTTTTGAAGAGTAGAAGGTCAACCAGCCAAAGTGCAATTAAGCTTAGGCCATAGGTCCATATTGAAGCAATCGCAGCAATAATGAAAAGAACCACTCCGACCTTTCGATTAAAGTCTTTCTGCTTATAGAAATCTTTCCTCCCACAACATGGACAATCCTTCAAAATCCCCTGGAAGTGGTTATCATCAAAGTTCAGAGGTGCCTCTGTGTGACATACTTCACATTGAGTTTTTTCCGCATCCTTTGTTGGCAAAACATGAATACCAGACCCACATTCACCGCATGTTATTGTGACTGCCATTTGGCTCATATATGAACTCCATACTGATAAAACATATAGTTTGAAACTAGCTCACCCACAAAGACAAAAAATGTCATCGCATAAAGCATGCCTGTAGCACTTTGGATGGATCGCATAGCAACCAGGCGATAAGCAAAGTAGCTCATAATCCCCAACACTACATAACCCCAGCCAGTGCGCATCAAAAGCATCATCCAATTAAAAGCATAGCCTCCACCGGAAACAGTACCGTTAATAAAGAAGTCAGAACTTCCCAAGTAACCTATGCCCGTCCAAACACATTTTACGGCCATAAATACCCACATGAAATAGAGTGCAATCTTCAAGGGTTTTTCCGAAAGACGTGGAGTAACTAAGTACCAATGCCCCATAACCATAGCGTAGGTAACACTTCCAAGAAACATAACAGATGTAAAAGAGAAGAAGAACTCTTGGAAATTCTCATTATTCATAATGAAGAGCAGAATCGTAAGTGCGATATTATGAACACCAAAAAGGATCCACATAAACACAGATTTTTCGTCTCTATGACCTAAATAAATTAATAGAAATGATATAAGGCTAAGGTAGTAAAGAATCGAAAGCTTATCTAGATAGCTCCCATAAGTTAAATGGAGAATCAGAGCAACAAGTGATGAAGCTCCACATAACCCACTTATTATCTTTAAAAAGCCAGCGCCAGTTTCCCTGGTGTTTGCAAGAAAGCTGAAAAACCCTACACCAAGAGCAAGGCTCAAAAGAAAAAATTCTGTTAGCATGACAATTGTTGCCAAGTTTCACTCCAATGGGGCCGTGCCCGTTCTTCATCTAAATATTTTGCCAAATCTTTCAGTATATTTTCATTTGCTTCTGGTATGTTCGTCGCCCATTTCGACAAGGGCTCTTGATAACCAACTTCCTGCCATCCTGACTCTGCAAAGTTTTTAAAATTCTCCCCTTTTGAGGAGAGGTAAAGCAAGTGAACAAATAAGCAAACACTCCTGTCTTTATAGTGGAAGCTATAGTTTTTAAAAGGAATAAAACTTTCAACAGGGATTAGTGGTCCAACTTCCTCATTGAGCTCTCGCCTTGCGGCCACTGGTGGTGATTCACCGGTCTCTATTTTCCCACCGGGGAACTCCCACTTACCGTCTAAGTGACCATCTTCCTGCCTAATCTGAACCCATACCTTGGCATGGTCTGCCTCCACATTCGAAATGGCGACACAAATGGATATAGGAAGAATCATCTATAATTAAGCCTTTCTTTAATAATTAGATACTTAATGGCTGTGATTACCATGGCACCTTTACCCTGCCAACTTCCCAAGGCCTACTATGTTAGCTATACAAGGGTGATAATGCGTTATGTGTCTAAAATCCCACAAGGGTCCCTTTTATTCGCCCCAATGGAGGGCATCACAGATGAGCCCTATCGAATGGCCATCCAGGAAGCTTTTCCCGAGTGGGGGTATCTCTCAACTGACTTTTTAAGAATCCCTACCCAAGGGGAATACAGTGAAAAGAAAATCATGGAGCATTTCGGAGAAAGAACTTTTTCTAATACAAAAGTGAAAAATAAGACTGCTTACCAAATTTTAACAACTGCTCATGCAAATACGGTCCCAAATATTCATAAAATCGAAGCCCTAGGTTTTGATCACTTAGACCTCAACCTCGGTTGTCCCTCAAAAAAAGTTAATGGCAACAAAGGTGGAGCCTATTTACTTGGCGATCTCCCATCCCTTAAAAAAGTCATTAAAGATATTAGAGAAAACTTTAGTGGTTTATTCACAGCTAAAATAAGAGTTGGTTTTAGAGATGATAAGAATTTCTTAGATATATTAAAGTTATTAGAAGACGAAGGCGTTGAGGCGATAACCCTGCACGGAAGAACACGCGATCAGATGTATGAGGGGCGGGCCGACTGGTCTTATATAAAAAAAGCTGTTGAAGCAATTAACATTCCACTTATCGGAAACGGTGATTGCTGGAATCTTTTTGATGTAGAGCAAATGTTTGACGAGACTGGCTGTCATGCGGTGATGCTTGGAAGAGGTGCACTAAAAACACCATGGCTGGCAACTCTCTTTGAAGAAAACAAAGATCAGATTCATGCAGTTAATGAAGAATACCTTTTATATGAACGACAAAATAATCTGGATTATTACTTTCATTTATTAGAGCGAAATTACTTTAAAAAAGGCTTAGACCAAGAACAGCTTTTACGGCGTTTCAAAGCCTTTTCTCGCTATATCTTTGATGATTACCCTAATGGTGACGCCATGAGATCAAAGTTTCTTCGTTCAAGAACCCTCGAAGAGTTTCAAGAAAACCTAAATAGAATTAAAGTAAATCCCATTTAAATTTCTTGTTACAAAATACAAAAACTTCAAACATAGACCAACCTAGAATAGTCCATAGTGGCGACCAATTTGGATTAATAATACTCAAAACTCCAGTCATGCTGAAGGGAACAACCAACCGTGCTAAAGGCATCATCCAAACAGGAGGTTTTTCTCCAACAAGAGTGAAGATATAAGATTGAAACTTAAAAAGATTTCCAAGCAAAGAAAAACGATAGGAGCGAGAGCTTGCTTTCTCTGCAAAGCCAGGCGTGTAATACATATAAGGCCAAATATACCCCAATAAAAAAAACACACCATAGAGCTGATTAACAATTAAGGATAATAAAATCCAAATCACTAGGACAGGCATAAGCCCATAGAGATAATACTTTTGTAATTTCTTTTTATGTTCCATGATTCTATTCTAGGTTTCCACTCTTATGAAGAAAAGTAATATCCGTAAATTGCATATTGGGTGGGCTTTTTACTACCATATCAAATACTTGAATAAAGTCTTCAGGGTCTAACATTTTAGAACGTTCAAAATCATCGCTTATATTTTCCCAAATAGGTGTGTCTATCGCCCCTGGCATCAAGGTACTAAATCGAACCCCTAACCCCTTCCATTCCTCTCTACAAGACTCAATTAAACCATTTAGACCAAACTTTGAGGCACAGTAAGCGGAGACATTTTCAAATCCTTTTTTACCGGCGATTGAGGAGATATGAACGATATGAGTGACATTTTCAATAATGAAGTCATGACCATGTTTTAAAATATGAAAGGGTCCCAATGTATTTGTTTTTAAGTGGTCTAAAAACATATCGCTTTCAGTGTCTAAAACAGAACCCATTTCAAATATACCTGCATTACTCACAATCAAATGAAGCCCGTAGGTTTCCTTTCCAACCTCGTCATACATTTGCTGAACTGACTCTTCATTTGTAACGTCTACATCAAGGTCAATAAACTTTGGATGGTCTATGTCAGTAGCTGATCGACTCGCACCGAAGACGATAAAGCCCTCCTCCAATAGATATTGGCAAATTTCAAAACCTAGACCACTTGAAGAACCAGTGACTAAAGCATATTGAGTTCTCAAAAAAGTCCTCCCGTTACATCTTCTTTAAATTATAAGCCTCTATTATCATTAGGGGAAGTAGCTTGAGCCTCACATTTTTACAGGGTGTATAAAAAATGACATCCACCATAATTTTTTCAAATTCATTTTAATAATTTCAAGAAATTGTATGATCCAGTACCCAAACCCAAGATTGATTACAAAGGAGAAATCAATGAAAAAACCTTTGTTAGTTTTTGCAGCATTGTTAATGACCTCTTCAATAGGTCTAATGGCCAAAAGCTACACTTATTCCCTTAAGAATTATGATATCCCCTCCCGAGGCTGTTACCCGGTTAGCAAGGTAAGCCTAAGTGAAGCAAAGAAACTCATCACCTCACAAAAGCTAAAAACAAAGGGCGCAACCTCCAAAGAAATCCGAACACTTGGAGCTGGTTTAAAATGGCTACAATACTTAAATAAAGGTCCCTTGAAGTCAGGCTTCCCAAAAGTTAGAGGATACGAAATTCGCATTATCGATGGTAATGGCAGTAGTGGGCAAAGAGGAAATCATATTCTTATTCAAAGACAAGGACAGAAAGCTCATGGCTTGAGCGTTGCCCAGCATGTCCATGAATATGCCCACCTTATTGGAAATAATGGAGTATATGGGAAATATAGGGCCCACATGAAAGGTCACGGATACTGTATGGTTTCGAATTATGCCGACAACAACAACAACGAGCAGTTCGCTGAAGTCTTTACCGGTTTTGTTACTGAGCCTGCGACACTTTTAAAGAACAAAAGAACACCAAAAGCATGTCAAAGGGCCTTTGACTTTTTCCTCAACTGGTTTGATGCTGGAGATAGAGTTTACGAATGTGCTAAATAAAAAAAGCCCCTCAAACGAGGGGCTCTTTTATAAATTATTTTATTTAAAATTATCTAGCTACACCAATCGCTTTTGTCTCTCTTAGAACGGTAATTTTAATCGTTCCAGGATATGACATCTCTTCTTCGATTTTCTTAGCAATATCACGGGAAAGCAAAACTGTTTCCTCATCACTAACAGTATCATTCTCAACAAAGACTCTAACTTCACGACCGCCAGAGATTGCATAAGAGCGGCTAACACCATCAAATGTATTTACAATTTCTTCTATGTCAGTAAGCCTAGAAACATAGGACTCCATCATCGCCTTACGGGCACCCGGACGAGCTCCTGAGAGTGCATCAGCAGCGGCCACAAGGTGGGCCAAAACCGATTCAGGCTTTTCGTCATCATGGTGAGCACGGATAGCATGAACAATGTCAGCAGGCTCTCCATACTTCTTAGCAAAGTCAGCGCCAATAACAGCGTGTGAACCTTCAGCAGAAGCATCTAAAACCTTTCCAATGTCATGGAGAAGACCGGCACGGCGAGCTTGTTTTACATTTAGACCCATTTCAGACGCCATAGCACCACAAATAAATGCAGCTTCGATAGCATGCTGATATTGGTTTTGAGTATATGAAGTACGCCAGTTAAGAGCACCAATCAGCTTTAAAATTTCAGGATGGATACCATGAACCCCGATTTCCATCTGAGCTTTTTGTCCAAGATCTAAGAGCTGTTTATCCATCTCACTCTTGGACTTGTCATGAAACTCTTCAATTTTTGCTGGATGAATTCGACCATCAGCTATTAGTTTTTCAATTGTTTGACGAGCAATTTCTCTTCTCACAACATTAAAAGAACTAATGACAACAACTTCTGGTGTGTCATCAATAATGAGATCCACACCACAAATTTGCTCAAAGGCACGAATGTTACGACCTTCACGACCAATCAATCGACCCTTAACATCATCAGAAGGAAGATCAACTGTAGAGATGGTTTTCTCTGCAACATACTCTCCAGCAAAACGTTGAATGGCTATACCAACCAAACGCTTAGCTTGGGCTTCTGCGTCCTCTTTTGCTTCTTCTTCTAGTTTTTTGGCCATCTTAGCAAAATCAACTCTAGCTTCCTCTTCCATCGTCTTAAGAAGTTCTTGCTTAGCTTGGTCCTGAGTCATGCTCGCAACTTCACTAAGTTTTTGGGAGATTTCACTTTGACGAGCACGGTACTTTTCAATTTCTTTTTGTACTCTTCCTTTCAATTCACTAAGCTCATCTTGGCTACTAGAGAGCTTCTCTGCTTCAGCCTTATTTTGCTCAATTTTTGAATCAAGCTTGGCTTCCTTTTGAGTCAATTCCTTTTCTTGGTTCTTGAACTCTTTCTCACGGTTTTTGATTTCGTTTTCAAACTGACCGCGCTCTTCCTTAATAACTTCCTTAGCCTCTTTACGAGCCTTGTACTTAATGTCGTTTGCAGATTCCTTGGCCTTTTCAATAATCTGGTCACCCTTGCTTTCTCGTTCTTTCAACTCTGCAGTAGCCTGCTTGTGTCGAATGAAAAAGCCTAATGCGGCACCTAAGATTAAGAAAAGGACGGAAGCAAGTACAACTGATATATCCATAATGCTTTCTCCTTTCTAAGCCTACTTATAAGAGTAGGGAACTATAATTATTTTAAAACCTTGCAATCATAAACCTCATTCTGGGTAACTACGTAATCCATCATTTGGTCATGCTCATCACACGGCACTTCACTTCTCATTTGCTCTTCGTAACAGACCCCAACCTTTATGCCCGAAAATGACTCAAGATAGCGATCGTAATAACCCTTGCCTCTCCCCAACCTGTGACCATCTCTACTGAAGGCCAAGCCGGGAATAACCAAAACCTCGGGTAGAACTATTTTATCAGTTGCCCGTGGTGAAAGGATTGTTACTCCAAACACATCGCTTTCTTCTAAGTTTTCCGGAGAACAGATACGAAAACTCATATCTCCAGAAGCACCATAGGGGAAAGCCAAACTAAAACTCTTCTCTTGGACTTGCTTTGCAGCAAAAATATCCGCCTCATTATTTATCGGCGCATAAAAACCAAAAGTTGGAATGGAATTGGGAAACTGACTCTTTGAGATTTGCCTTAAAAACTCGAGCAAATTCTCTGAGACCAGAGAGCTATTCTTTTTATGATCTGACAAAGAGAGGTTACTCAATATTGATTTAATCTCTCGACGCAATTCATTTTTAGAAGTCACAATTTTGACCCCCGAGAGTATCGAAATTTAATTGGACTACATAGTTGTGGGAGTAACTTCCTCAATAAGATCTAGAGCCTTTCCAGCCTTTTCTTTAAGATCTGTTAGTTCTGTATGATATTGATTATCTAAAACTAACTTTTCTTGGGCCATCTGTAGGGCAACTAGCAAGGCAACCTCTCCTCTTTCAAGATGAGGTGCTCTTTGCATTATCTTATCGGACTCGCTACGCACGAGTTCCACTACTTGATCAGGTGATAACTGATGTAAATCATCACCCTCACGAAGTTTAACTTTGTAACCTAGTATTTCGTATTCGATACTACTCGTAAAATTATCCATACCTTGGATAGAATACGCCATTAGGGCCACTCACGTAAAGCATAAAGCAGTAACAAAGAGAGCTCCCATCGCGTTAGACCATCACATATCAAGGAGGGCATTCAAATATTCATCTAGATTAAAGTTATTTAGGTCTTCAACACTTTCGCCTACGCCAATATAGGTAATCGGTACCTTTAGACTTTGAACTATAGACACAGCGCTCCCTGCCTTAGAAGAACCATCGCACTTGGTAAAAATCAAACCAGACAGATTTAATGCTTTATTAAATTCCTCTGCTTGCCTAATGGCATTTTGACCCGTGATGGCATCTATAACGAGAAGTACATGTTGAGGCGCTGTTTCATCTAACTTCTTTAGCACATTTTTACTCTTGGTAAGCTCCTCCATGAGGTTACCCTTGGTGTGCAACCTACCGGCCGTGTCCAAAATACAATAGTCAGCATTTTGAGTGATAGCACTTTGAAGCGCCTCGTAACCAACTCCACTAGGATTTGACCCCTCTTTAGCTCTAATCATCGTGGCACCAGCGCGATCGCACCATACCTGAAGTTGATCAACTGCTGCGGCCCTGAAAGTATCACAAGCACCGACTACAACATTAGCTCCTTGCTGTGTAAGTTTCGTTGCTAACTTTCCAATAGTCGTTGTCTTACCAGCGCCATTAACTCCAACAACCATGATGACCTTGGTTTTACCTTTTTCGTCTTTATTAAACTGGTAAAGTAAGGGGTCAACTTTATCTTGAATTGGAGCTAGTTTTTCTTTTAAGAAATTAAAGAGAAAGCTTTTAAATTCTTTTTCACCAAAATCCGTTTCTTTTGCTTTTTCGGTCAAAGCTTCCGTAAGCTCTGTTGCTGTTTGTGGCCCGATATCAGCGGAATACAATAGCTCCTCAATCTCTTCCAATTGATCATCAGTTAGACCATTGCCTTGAAAAAGAGAACCTAAGCGCCCCCATACTTGTGATCGAGAACTAGATAAACCTTTTCTCAACCTTTCAGACCAAGGGATAACTTCTGCTTTTATTTCTTCATCAACAATTACTTCCGTTAAAGAAGCTTCTTCTAATTTTTCAGAAACAATTTCTTGAATTGCTACTGACGGCTTCTCCTCCGGCAATTTTTCAATCGTTGCCGTGCCACCACCAGACGAAAAGTACTGTGCAATACCTGCGACAAGGAGAAAGGCCGCTGAGGCCAACCCAAGAAGGTCACCAAGGTTGACGAGTTGCTGAACACCTAAAAGATCATATATGCTTTGCAACAGTTGAATCATAGTTTTCTCCGAAAGCTAATTGATAAGAGTCTGGCCATAATACCCAAGGCACTTTAAAAATCAATCTAGACTTAATTTGGGGGTCCTTGTTTGAGTAAATTAGGCTTATTTGAGACAGTTGCTGCCTGTCGCCATTTTTTTAATCAAAATGGCTTTCTAGAAACACCTACCCCGCCAATGGTCGAAAACCCTGGAATGGAGGCCCACCTCCACCCGTTCCAAGTTAGAAGCGCCTTTCACAAGTTAGACTATCCACTTTACTTACATACAAGCCCCGAGTTCCACATGAAGGAACTCTTAAGTGAAGGCTTCACAAAGATCTACAATCTAAGTTATTGCTTTAGAGACGAACCGCCAAGCCAAACCCATAGACCCCAGTTTTTAATGCTGGAATGGTATCGTGCAAATTCTTTTTATCATGAGATTAAAAAGGACACGCTAGATCTCATTCAGTTTGCTCACAACCACCTCACTGAAAAAGGTATTCAGGTAAAGGGTAAACAAAACGTGACTGAGGTCACAGTAGATGAGCTTTTCCACGATTTATTAGGCTTTTCGATATTAGACTTCCTTAAGCCTTTAGATCTTCGAAATAAAATCCTTAAAGACTTTCCTCAGCTGTTAAGTAAAGAGACTCAAGATCTCCCATGGGAGGACTATTTCTATCTTCTCTTTCTTAATGAAATTGAACCGAGCTTTAAAAACCATAATATTTTGGTTGTTGATGAGTTTCCCGCCCCCCTTGCCGCGCTCTCAACGATAAACCCTAAGAATCCAAGAGTTTGCCAGAGGTTCGAAATTTACTTAAATGGATTAGAGCTTTGTAATTGTTTTAATGAACTCATCGATATTGCTGAGCAAAGAGTCCGCATGGATGAAGAGGCCAAGAAAAAGAAGAAGCTTTATGGTTATGAGCTTAATCAACCAAATATTCTCTTTCAAGCGTTAGAAAGAGGCCTACCACCATCAGCAGGAAATGCTCTAGGGGTGGAGAGACTCTACATGGGTCTCAGCCTAAATCCCGAAGAAGTTAATGCTTTCTTTTCTTAATTTTGAATTAAGTTAAAAACTTGATGCAGTTTAATTATAACTTCTGACTTTAGATATTGGTCGGGCACACTTTTGGCCCAAGACTTGTGTTTTAAAGGATTTGTCTCTTTTCTTGTTTGATTGTTCATCGCCTTTGGAAATCTTTTGGCCAGATCAGCAGAGAAAACTGCGTACCAATCATAGATATCATCAGTTTCAGTTTTATAAAACTCATCAATCACTTCGAGAGTCTTTTCCGTGATATCTCTTTTTACTGTAAAAAAATTAGCTTTCTTTAAACGACTTTCGCTAATTGTTTTATTTAGATATTTTTCTATGTAAGTAATGGTGAAATTCATAACTTCATCAGTTATCGGAAACTCATAGTTTTCTAAACCAAGATAAGTTCCATCTAAAACAAGAGCACGATAAACGCCCTCTCTAGAGCCCTTTTGCTCAAGTACATTCATCCACTTAGCAATATCACTATCTTCAGCATTAACCTTTCTTGTCGCTTGAAACGCCTCTTTAATAAAGTTGTAATTAAAACGTCTTTCTTGATCCTTCTTATAGACCACTTTATTTTTGGGACCCTTGCCAAAATTCTTTATACTTCTAGCGTCTCTTATAACTTTTGGGATATTTGGAAGCTCGATAAGGAATTTGTCTTTCCCTAAGAACTCATTGGTTTTTTCTAATCCAATGATGTTAACCAAGTGTGGTCGAACCTTTTCCTTAAGGTCATCAAAAAAACCGGCTTGAGTAGATAGTGATATGAGAAGTAAAATAGCTATTTTCTTGAACACTTACCCATCCTTTGTTTGTAAGTGTTCTTATCTTAATGAAAATTTTAAGTTTTTGTAGAAATTAATAAGCGACCAAAGTGATCGACTACTGAGCCTTTCTCTTATCAGAAGCAATAACTTCACCAATCAGGTCATATTCATGAATTTCATTAATTTTTACTTTAATGATATCTCCAACACTAAAAGGAATATCATTCGTATTATTAATCATGACACATCCATCTATATCAGGTGCTTGGCCTTCATGACGGCCCTTTAATAGTAAATCTGTCTCTTCATGAAAGCCTTCCACAAGGACATCTATTGTCTTGCCAAGAAATTCTTCATTTAACTCTTCAGCAATTTCTCTTTGAGCTTCATGAAGACGATCAAATCTCTCTTCAATTGTACCTTGCGGTACTTTTTCTTTTAACTTGAAGGCTGGAGTCCCTTCTTCATCAGAGTAACGAAAAATCCCGAGGTGATTAATACGCGCTTCCTTAACCCCATTCAATAATGTCTCAAAGTCCTCTTCAGTTTCACCAGGGAAGCCCACAATTATTGAAGTCCTAATAACGATACCAGGATTCACTTCTCTTAATTTTGATATCCTCTCTAATATCTTCTCACCTGTAATCTTACGATTCATTCGTTTTAAGACACTGTCAGAAAAGTGTTGAACTGGCATATCAAGGTAAGAGCAAATCTTTTTTGATTGAGACATTAACTCTATAACTTCATCTGTTAGCTCATCTGGGTAAAAATAAAATAAGCGGATCCAATCAGCACCATCAACCTCTTCTAGCCCTTTAAGGAGTTGGTAGAGATTATTTTCATCACTTAGATCGACCCCATAATCAGATAAGTCTTGAGAAATTAAATTTAATTCGCGAACCCCAGTAGTCACAAGCTTTTGCGCTTCCGCTACTAATGAATCCACCTTTCTCGAGCGTAAGCGCCCTCTAAGGGTTGGTATAATACAGAAGGTACAGTTTCTATTACAGCCTTCCGAAATTTTTAACCAAGCGGTATAAAATGGTGAGGTATTTAAACGAGGATCAAACTCAGTATGAATATATCTAGGAATTTCAACATGTGACTTAGCTTCTAGTTTCCCTTCTTCCAAAGCTTTTAATAGAGGAACAATTTTATTGTATTCACCAGTTCCTATTAATAAATCGACCTCAGGGAGCTCATCTTCAAGCGCTACACTATAGCGTTGGGCCATACACCCACTTACGACGAGGGCCTTACATTGACCTTGGTCAGGATCTTTAAAATCGGCCATCTCTAAGATTGTATCTATACTTTCTCTTTTAGATGCTTCAATAAAAGAACAAGTATTCACTATAATTACTTCTGATTCAGAAGGATCCTGAGAAATTTTGAATCCATCAAGGCCCATAAAACCAAGCATAACTTGCGAATCAACTAAGTTTTTTGAACAGCCCAAGCTTGTAAAAAAAACTGTCCTTTCCTCAAATTTTTTTGATGTCGGCAAATCCACAGTTTTCATGGGTGTTCCTTATAAATATTAAGAGTATGTTTTGTTGCTTGGATATATACCCAATTCACGAAAAATCAAAGGCTTATGAAACTTTTATAGAGAAAAGGCAAAATATTTGCACGTAATTTCAAATGGTTGTGTCACAACGAGACGCCTCGTATAATATCCATAAGGAATTAAACAAAGGGAATTGTTAAGCATGAAAATTGTTTTGGCTCAAATTTTAATCATTTTACTCACCCTGAGCATAACCTCGTGCAGTACTTCTCTAACAAGACCGCCTAAAGAAGAGTTCATTCAACAAACTTTTGAACAAATTAAAAATAATCAGAATTATCTCAACGATACCGACCTAAACCGTTTGCAAGAAAATCAAAGGCAAATGCTTGTCTTCTTAAGTGCTGAAGAATTTCAAAAGACGGGGAATAAAAAAGCGGCTTGCGACCGTTTTAAGTATCTTGGGAAGGATAAAAGTTTTCCTTTGGCCCAATACGCCCTGATCCGTTCATTAGAGGTTTGTAATTATCTAGCAATTAGAAGTCTTGTCTTATGGAAAGGTTCTTTAAAAGAGGTTCAACCTTTTTTACAAAAAATATTCTTTAAGAATTCAATGGAGCTTGCTTTAAAAAAGAAACTTCATGAATATTACATCCGTTTTTCACTAGGTTTTAATGACCATATTGATATTCATAAAGAAAAAGAAGAACAGCTTTTCAATCTTATTAAATACACAAAAAAGAAAAAACTCTCTTCTCTTGAAAAAATTGTCAGGCAAAAACTCATTGATGTTTCTCCCCGTTTCATAAAATCCCCAAAGCAAATTGACTACTTCAAGATGGCTAAAGACTTTTCTCGGGTAAGAAACTTCAAGAAGGGACGCTATTATTACAAGCTCGTTTATAAGTCTGATCAATATCTACCCTTAGAAAGGATTGAGGCGTTTGAGCGTTTCGCCATGACGTACAAACTTCAAAGACAAAAAAAACAATATAGCTGGAAAATAGAATCTCTTGTCGCTTGGTTAGAGAACCACCGTGAATGGCTAAATAAAGATGAGATTAGAGAAAAGTACCTTGAATTAAGAATTAAGATGGCCAGGGCCCAGTGGACAGTCAACTTCAGAAGTAGGGCGGAGAATGGTTTAAAAGTTATTTTAAAGAGTCCACTTATTGATTCCAATACCACTGCCCATGCTTACCTTCTTCTTGGAAAAATTGAAGAAGAAAAGAAAGCCTTTAAGAAAGCCGAAGAATATTATCTCAAAGGTCTTCAACAGAGTATTGTCGACAGTGAAATTCTTGAGGAACTGTCTTGGAGTCTTGGCTGGAGCTATTATCTCAAATCTCGGTTTAGAAAGGCCAAAGACATTTTCTTTGTTACATCCGAAAGAACTGAAGATGAGAGCTTTAAGAAAAAACTTATCTTTTGGCAGGCAAAAATATTAAAAAAAATGAATCAAGAGGGCGAAGCCAATATTTTATTCAAGCGCCTTATTGAAGATGATTCTTATGGTTATTATGGAATTGCTTCAGCAATGGAGCAGTCACTCCCTCTACCGAAAACGAAAAAAAATAAATATGAAATCAAAAGTTCTCCATTCCCCACTCTCGACTGGCTTGTCGCCGTCGAAAAGTTTGAACTGGCAGAGGATTTTTTACGGAATATAGAAAATTCTTATCAAGGAAAAGGTGAGATTGAGAAGATTCTACCCCTGTATCACTTTGCCAAATGGTACGAAGGGGGTATTTATAAATATTTCAGTCTTGATTATGAAAATAGAAAAGATCTAGAGGAAGAACATCTTCCTGCCGCCTTTCCTGCTCCCTATTTAGATATGGTCAAAGAAGTTGGCAAAAAAAGTAAACTACCCTCATCCTTTATCTATTCTATAGCAAGACAAGAGTCTGCATTTAACCCTAAAGTTAGAAGCTGGGCCGATGCCTTTGGTTTGCTACAACTAACTCCAGAGAAGGCAAAGAAACTGGCACGTCGTTATAAAATTAAGTACAAAGATTATTCCGATCTCTATGATGTAGAAACAAACCTTCTACTGGGCTCCCTTCTTCTTAGAAATTTAAGTCAAAACTATAACGGACACTTTATTCCCCTCGTTAGCGCCTATAATGCTGGAGCTCGCCCCGTTAGAGGTTGGCTCAAGCATAGATTTCGAGAAGATCGATTTGAATTTATAGAAATGATTCCCTACAAAGAGACAAGGAATTACATCAAGCTAGTCTTAAGAAACTTAGCTACTTACGAGAGAATATTAAATAATAGCTGGTATGAGAAAAAGGATTTCTTCACGAAAAGTATTATGAATTAGCTAGTAGGATGTTCGAGTATTTTTAGGCGCTTCAAAAGTAAATAAATTTTTATCTAGCTTTGGGTTAACCTTAATCTTATTTAGTTCAAAGTTAAGTTTTTTATTATTATCAAGTTCGATTTGTAATTTCTCAAGCTCCAAAAAGATTAAGCTTTTTTTGAAAGTTAATTCTGCACTTAGGATTTTCAGCTCTAGAATGCCTTTTTTCGTAAACTTTATATTTAGCTTATTCTGAGATTTTTTCACCGAATATAACTCATTTGATTTTAGACCACTTCTAAGGGAATCAAAAAACTTACTCAACGGATAATTATTTGATTTATTAACAGTCAGTTCACCAGGTACTCCTTCAAAAATAGGAGGCTTGTAATAAAATGTCTTAAAAGGATTACTAACAAAGACTGATTTATCATTCCCTTGAAATTCAAGTCTTATGCGGCTGGGATATTGATAATAAAGCTCCCCCTCCGACTTGATCGTTTTACCCGAAAGGATGGCCTTTTCTTTCTTTACGAAGTTTGCTTCAAAAGTTTTAGGGATAAAACTCTCCTTAGAAAAGGTAAGGAGAGAGTTTCCGAACAATAATAAAATTAATATTAGTTGTTGTGATTTTTGCAAAAAACTCCCTTAATGTAATTGAACGCTAACGGCTTTTGATACTCCAGGCTCTTGCATTGTCACACCATAAAGCGTGTCATTAAGTTCCATCGTTTTCTTATTGTGAGTAATTAAGATGAACTGAGATTCCTTACTCATTTCCCTTAATAGCTCATTGAATCGTCCAACGTTAGCATCATCCAAGGGGGCGTCGACTTCATCGAGAAGACAAAATGGTGATGGTTTCACAAGAAAAATTGAGAAGATCAAACTCACAGCAGTCATGGCCTTTTCACCACCAGACATAAGGTTGATATTCTGCATTTTTTTACCTGGTGGCTGAGCAATAATCTCAACACCACATTCAGCATCATTAATGTCACCCGTAATTTTCAGTTCGGCATTACCGCCACCAAAAATGATCGGAAATACTTTTCTAAAACGAGTATTAACTTCATCAAAAGCGATTTTAAATCTTAATTTTGATTTTTCATCAATGTGACTAATTGCTTTTTCGAGATCTTCTAAAGATGTTCTCAACTCTTCTTCTTGGATTTTCAAGAAATCGAATCTTAACTTCTGTCTCTCGTAATCTTCAATGGCCTGCCAATTGATTTCACCTAGACGATTAAGTTCTGTTTTATAGTTTTTAAACTTATATTCACAATCTTTAAGGTCTTGTCCATACCGTCTAGTAAACTCGTAGCTTTCTGACTCTAATGTTACAGCCCCTTGCTCCGTTTCCATTATGAAAATTGATGAGATTTCAATTAATCCCTCATAATCACTGTCCTCATACTCAAGGTAGCGCCCAAGAGCTTCCCTAAGGTTAATACGATACTTCTCAAAGATGTTACGAACATGTTGTTCTTCTTCTTCAACAAGACGAATTCTTCTGGACTCAATCTCAACAAGACTCTTTTCTGCCTTATTTATTTCTGTGGAAAGTTTCTTTGCTTGGTCCTCTCTCTCTTTCATGCCAAGAAGAAGATCTCCTAGGCCATCCTTAAGAGTGTTAAGAACCTCTTCTTTTTCTTGAAGGCCCTCAGCTGTATCAAGATTACTTTTTTCAAGCTCTTCAATTTGAACACCAATTTCTTCCATTTCCGTCTGATAACCCTCTATCAAACCCTGAAGAGAAGTTAGCTTCTGATTCTGTCTTTCAATTTGACCTTCAACATCTTGAATCTGACGACTCGTATTATCTACCCTTTCATTAAAGGACTTAGCTTCAACCTGTCTCTCTAGAAGTTCTTCTCTTTTTTGAGAGTATTCATCACGAAGTAGCTCGCAAGATTCTTCCAATTCTTCAAGTTGCTCACTTAAACTTTCAGACTTTTCTTTGGCCTCTTCAAGCGTCTTATTCATTGATTCTTCATTTTCAAGAAGGTCAAATCGCTGTTTTGAAACCTCAGTTTTACGATTCTTCAAGATATCTAGACGGGCATGGCCAGCTTCCATATTAGAAAGTTTTGACTCTAGAGCACTCGACAATGAAGCTGCGTCTGATTTTCTATCAGATAGTTCATCGCGAATTTCATCATGCCTTTTTACTAAGCTTGAGAGGTCTCCCTCTAAGAATTGAACCTTCTCATCTAGCTCAGGAACTTCAGTCTTTAGAACTGAAACTTTCCCTGTTAGCTCTTCAATAAGGTTATTTCTCTCAACAATTCCTAATCCTTGAGAGTTAGGATCACTAAAGTCAATCAAGGTAGCACCTTGAACATTTCGAATGGCTTTTAGACCATCAAAAGAAGCAATACCTTTGTAGGCCATTCCCTCATCTAAATTCTTAACTTTATCAAGTTCCAATATAGGAACAATGTAATACCCTGATAGAAATGGTGTAAGGGCTCTCTTAAGACCTTCATCCATCTCAAGAACGTCAATGATTTGTAATACATTGGAGAGCTTTAGTTTTAATCTTTCAAAGGTTTCGGAATGAGATGTCATTTCCCTGTGGGGAACGAGAGTATCAAGACCTAGCCCATCATTATTCATTAACCACTGATAGAAATCTTCCTTCTTAGTCAGGTCACGACAAACTGCTACTTTTAAAAACTCTTTTAACAATAGCTGAACGCCAGAGGCATATTCATCGGAGCACTTAATAAGACTTCCAAGTAACACAAAGCCCTCAGGGTGATCCTCAAGAAGCTTACCCATGCCCTCTTTTGTTCCTTCAAGTGATTCACGAATTTCAATTAAGGATTGCAGCTTACTGTCACCTTGAATTAAATCTCGTTGCTTTTCTTTTAAACTTGATTCTTTAGTTCTCAGTTCTGTTTTTAACTCTTCAATTTGTTGACGAGTTTCTCTTTCTTCTACTGAGAGTTCTTCTGCTCTGGCAGTAGCCTTAAGAGAAGCGTCTCTCTCTTCGGCAATGTCTTTACTAACACCAGAGTATTGTTTTTCCAGAGCTTCAATTTCAGTCGTAATATCCTGAAGAGATCCTGCGAACTCCTCTAGACGTGAATTGTTACGAAAGACCGTCTGATCTATTTCAGAAAACTCATCTTTTGCTGTCGTTAAAGACTCTTTGACTTGGTCTAAGCTCTCGGCCTTAAGCTCTAATTCTTCCTTAAGGTTTTCAACCGTTTCTTCTAATTCAGAGAAATCAAGTCCCTCTTCCTTTTGTGCCTCAAAGGCATCAAGATCCGTCTGGAGTTGCTCAAATCTTTCTTTACGATTAGCAATTTCACTATTTATTTCTTCTATTTCTTTTTCACGAGTTTCAATTAAATTTTCTTTTTCCGTAAGTGTTTTACAAAGGTAATTAAGCTTTTCCTCTGCAGCAGCTAGGCTTCTTGATATCTCATTGTACTCACTTTGAAGTTCTTCGATTCTTGCCGTTTGCTCATCTTTTTGAAGCCTTTCGTCCTCTAAAGAAATTTCAAGATTATTCTTTTGAGTTTTTGAGGTTTCAACTTCAATTTCTAATTGATTGAAATTGTTTTGATCATCACGATAAGATTTCAACCCTTCATAAACCTTGTGTGAGTGAACCACAATATCATTACGCTTAATTTTTTCTTTTAAACTTCTCGCCCTTTCAGCCTTCTCCGCTTGCTTTTGTAAAGACCTTAAATTTTTCTCAATCTCAACTTGAAGGTCGCTTAATCGGCCCAGGTTTAACTGAGTCGCTTCAATTTTACGAAGTGACTCTCTCTTTCGCGCCTTAAACTTTGTGATGCCTGCAACTTCTTCAATCATCACTCGTCTTTCTTCGGGCTTAGATTGAACAAGACGGTTAATTTCACCTTGAGCAATAATTGAGTAGGACTTTGCCCCTGCTCCGGTATCCATAAATACTTCTTGGATATCTCTAAGACGAGCAGGCTCACCGTTAATACGATATTCAGTATCACCGTTTCTATAAAGCTTACGAGTTAACTGAATCTCTGAAGGTGAACTAACTTTATTTCCGATATGGATGTGCTTGCCATTGATATTATCAAGAACAAGTGTTGCTTCAGAAAATGCACCGGGGTTATATTTTGTCGAACCTGAGAAAATCAGGTCCTTCATAGAACTTCCTCGCAAATGTTTTGCTGATTGGGCGCCCATAACCCAAAAAAGAGCATCTACAATATTAGATTTCCCGCAACCATTTGGACCTACGATTCCCGTAATACCGTCATCAAAATTGATCGTAGTTCGGTCTTTAAAGGACTTAAAGCCCTGGATTATTAATCTCTTGAGTTTCACAAGCGAATCCTTTGCCGTGCAATGTGTGTGTTAACTGTCTTGTCTCTGTTGTGCATATTCTCTGTTGTGTGTACCGAAAATCTTATGACAATGCTCACAAAGTGTACAAGAAATATTCGGTAATTTGAAGGCCGAAACCCTCATAAAAACAAGGAATCAGTGACTTTGCGCCTTGCGCATATTGGAGTCATTATCCGGGGGTGCTTATTTCAGTAGATGAGCAATGCGACTCGTTAGAGCTGGTCGCTTCTCTTCCTCTAATATCCACATTAAAGGAAAGGCACCAAAGCTTACTTCGCCTGCTTTTTTCTCGTACATATCAAAGAGAATACTACCTGATTGAGGTACACGAAGGGGACCACAACCAAGCTTGCCTTCAATGTTAAAAGGCGTACCAATTACAATCTCCTGACCAAGACAGAAGCCTTCGCTGTTAAGACGATTTCTGACTTCTGGGCTAAAGACCAACATAAGAGCGCTCTTCACCTTATGATCAATTGGACCTATCTCCAGGGCCGCAGGGTAATTAACCTCTGACTTATAATCCACAATTAAAAGAAGTTTTTGACAGAGGTGGTCTTCAAACAAGGAAAACTTGCCACTAAAACTTTGCTCTTTGATTATAGCTTCACTCTTGAAAAAACGATTCTCAGCGTGGGGTAGGCATTTAGAATTATAAGTACCGTCTATGCCAGTTGCAAAAGCTACTGTGTGAAAAACGAGTATGAGAATAAGGGTCGTTGTTAATTTCATAAGGATAAGTTAACTAATGCTCTACTTTTTGAAAAACATTATTAATAAAAATTTTGATAGAGAGTTAATCCATGTTCAAAATAATAACCTTTTCCCTTTGTTTAGTGCTTTCATTCAATACACTAGGGATGGACCTGCGTATTAGTTTATGGGAAAAACCTCAGTGCCCCTTAAATCAAATTTGCCTGCCAAGTGGTTTTGATGAAGTAAAAAGTGTGTCTATTCCAGAACCGAAGGAAAATTCTTTTAGTAGAGTTTCTGTGCCATTTGAGGACTTTGAAGTAATCCTTACTTTTACAAAGAAGTTAGATCAAGGTGGTTACTTTAGCTTTCAAATAGAAATTCTAGATCAAGAAAAAGCTATCATCGCTCTTTGCTCCCGTTATGAAGCGCTGGAATCTATGGAGAGAGCGCCGGTAGGTGCCTGTGGTACTTATATGCCTCAAGAAATGAGAATGGTTGGAGCCTCGATCCTTCTTCCTTAGCTGTCTAAAATACTGACACCCTATAATTATTACGATTTTTTCACCCTTTTTTCAAAGGCTTGGTACAACAACGCCATGAAAAAACTAGCCCTACCACTCATATTGCTATTTTCCATTTCTACCTTTGCCTCAAGTGAGGCGACTATCTTGAAGGTCTCAAAGACTATCAACTCAAAAAACATTCTTCATTACAAAGTGAAGTATGACCCTGACACTTGTGAAATCGAGAGTGATGTCTACGCCGAATGGAAGATGGATGAGGAAGATGGCAATTGGAAGTCTCTGCAAGACTCCATGGACATGATTAGAAAGCCACTTGAGCCTATAATAAGAACTCGTAACAAGTACGAAGTGGAATTTATAACTGAATCTATGAAGGATTTTCAAAAAAAGAAAATCCTAAGCACTGAAAAAGTTAGGGTTACTATAGAGTCCGCAGATGAAGGATTATGTACCCTTAAAAACCAAATCCAAGTCCAAGGAGAGACCCTTAATGTCTCTCGAATTCATTCAAAGGTTAGCATGTTTGGAAACGTTAAGTGGGTTCAAATTATTGGGCAAGACCAAGATGGTGAACCCTACAACAGGACCTTTCAAGATTAATTAGATTCCTTTTTTCACTAATATTAGAAATAAAAAAAGCCACTCAAAGAGTGGCTTTTTAAAATGGTCGGAGCGACTGGATTCGAACCAGCGACCCCTTGCTCCCAAAGCAAGTGCGCTACCAAGCTGCGCTACGCTCCGATTCATTACTTTATGAATGCCAATTTATAATGAAGAGCATTAGTTTTGTCCAACCCTTTCTTTGAAGAATTTCAATGCAGATTGACACGCCAAGGCACGATGGCTATTTTTTTGCTTCCAGTCAGAAAGCTGGGCCAAAGACTCATCACCTTCAACCTTTTCAGGAATAAAGACAGGGTCATAGCCAAAACCCTCTGCTCCCGTCTCTAATGAAGCAATCGAGCCACCTAAGCGCCCTTCGAAAAAGAAAACCTCTTCTTCTGAGAAGTAAAAACAAAGAACACAAACAAAGGTCGCACTCCTCTCGCCTTCACTCTTATCTTTAAGCCTCTCTATCAATAGCTCATTTCTCTGCTTGGAAGTAAGTCCCTCACCACCAAATCGAGCGGTATGAATTCCAAGCTCATCAGGTAAAGCGAGAACGTTTAATCCGGAATCGTCAGCCATTACGGGCTTTTTGAATTTCTGGTAGTAGGCTCGAGCTTTTTTTAAAGCATTCTCACTAAAAGTAAGACCGTCCTCAACAACTTCTACCTTTTCCGGTGCCGATGTTACTTCTATAACATCCCCCGGAAAAAGTTCAGAGAACTCGTGCGCTTTATGAGCATTACCTGTGGCCAAGAGAAAGGAATAGGCCATTAGAGAACCCTATCCTGCTCTTCAAAAACTTTTAAGAGAGAGGTTTCAGCTGCATCAAGTAAACCTGCCAACTGATCCTTATTGAAAGGTTTCTCTTCTGCGGTTCCCTGAATTTCAATAAACTCACCTTTTCGAGTCATTACAATATTCATATCTGTTTCACAGCTTGAATCTTCTTCATAATTAAGGTCTACAATTACTTTCCCCTGACTATTTACTCCAACGCTTATTGCACCAAGCTGATCAGTGAAAGGACTTTCTTTCAGAAGTCCTTCGGCCATAAGTTTCTTAAAGGCCTGTGCCAAAGCAACATATGCACCTGAAATTGATGCTGTTCTTGTTCCACCATCGGCTACAAGTACATCACAATCAACCTGAACACTTCTTTCTCCCAATTTCTCAAGATCAACAATTGCGCGCAGACTTCTGCCAATTAGGCGCTGGATTTCATATGTTCTTCCGCCGACCTTACTTCTTTCTCTGCGGCTTCTCGTATGAGTAGATCCTGGTAACATTGAATATTCTGCAGTTACCCATCCTTTGCCTGTGCCTTTCATCCACGGTGGAACGGACTCCTCAACAGTTGCTGTTATATGAACCTTAGTATTGCCAAACTCTGCAATAACGGAACCTGCTGCATAGGGATTAATCCCTGTTGTGAACTTAACTTCTCTTGGATGTGATCTTTCAATAAGGGACATATCGACCTCGTCGTGACATTTTGTTTCTGGATTCATAGAGTTCTACCAAATAGGAGTGAATTGTTAAAGGAACAGTATGCATCACATCCATTTATCCCAAACGTCATCTACCCAAGAGGAAGTAAAAAGGGCCTTAAAACAAGGTTCTGGAGATTATTTGGTCTCAACAGACAAGCAGACGGCAGGAGTGGGGCGTCAAGGATCTGAATGGCACCAATTTGAGAATGCTCTGGCTTTCAGCTTCACTCTAAAACCCAATGAAACACTAACCCTAACTCCTTTAGAGATTGGTGTTCATCTTGCAAAAATTTTTTCACCGAAACTTAAATTAAAATGGCCGAATGATCTCTTATCTCATGAAGGAGAAAAAGTTGGTGGTATTTTATGCCAACTCGTTGGAGAAACAATTGTTGTTGGAATAGGAATAAATTTAAAAATGCCCTCGGCAGTTCCCCCATTTCCTTATCAAGTTAGCTCATTATTTAATAGTGACGAAATAATTGATCCAAATATTAAGAAAGAACTACCTCTTAAAATCGTGAATTATATTTTAAATAATAGACTCTCATCCGAAAATGTTCGCAGCGAATTTATAAAAAGCTGCGTCCATATTAATAAAGAAGTGACTATTTTAAATAACGAAAATCAAGTGATGGGGAAGTTTATAGGTATTGGAGAAAACGGTGAGGCCCTACTAGAATCTGGCGACAACCATCGAGAAAAGGTACTTACGGGTTCTCTACGCTACTAGCTTAAAGAGTGTTTCTCTTGAACCTTTTGAGATAACTTTTCAACTTCACTGCGAATCAGGTTTTCCGCAAGGTCTGGTATAATTTCCCAAGCCACTTTTTCAGAAGTCTCTCTTCCCATTTCCTCAATAGCTTCTCGGACCATTTCTTTAATTATGGGTCTAAGTTCATCTTTTAAAGAAGAAATAATTGCGTCTTTATCTATAGAATCAGTAGAAACTCTTTCTAACTTGGGACCAACTTCTTCAAGCCCCGCTTCTCTCTCACGAAGATCATTCAAAGCTTCTACCGTAGGATCATCACTTTCATCTTGTTCTAACTTTGGTCCAAGTTCTATAGAAGAGTGCTTTTCTAGCTTAAAGTCGTCATCTTCATCATCATCATGAGCATCAATCGTAATTGTATGTTCATCTTCGTCGCCTGGCTGATCGTCATCGTAACCTTCGTCGGCGGCCCAAAATTCATCAGGACTTATCTCTTCACTCAATTCTTTTTCTAAATCGGGGTCGTCTTCTTGTTTCTGAATTATTATTTGAGGGTCGGTTTCCTCTAGATCTTCGAATTCCTCTTCATCTTCATCTTCATCTTCATCTTCATCGATACCGATATTGCCACTTAACTCATCAAGTGAAACAAGGCTTGAGCTTGGCTGACTATTAGCATGGTCGCCCATTGTCGGGTAATCAAGGTCTTCCTCAACAGGTAAATCAGATTCATCAGATGCTTCTAAAAGCTCTGAGGCCTTCCACTCACCAGTAGCATCTTCCTCTTGGTAAGATTTTGTTGATGAATTTTTCTGAAGTTTTGTTACTTCCTCAGCTTCACTCATCTTTGGTGGCATCACTGAAGATAGGCTTTTAGTTGATCCAATAACCTCAGGAACACTCATTCCCCACCCAAGCACTTCGCTCGCTAAGATATTTTCTTGTGATTTATCATCTTCCAAAAAGTTTCCTTCTGGCATAGGGGAAGAATCATCTTCTTCCACCTTAGGTCCAGAGATAACCCACTCTTCTTCTGACTGCTCATTAAAAATTTGATTTTCATTAGAGGAATCATCCTCTTCAAATTCTTCTTCGCCATTATTTTCATCAAAAATTGATGTCTCTGGTAAAGATAAATCTAATGCTGATTTAATTTTTTGAATAAATTTACTGCTCTCAAATGGTTTTATTACTTTTTCGACAATACCTAATTCTTCTAACCGATTGTCGTCTACAGTATCAAAAGTGCCGAGCATAACGAGTAGTTTTGATTGTGGAGAAAGATCTGTAACTTTTTTGCAAAGTTCGTATCCATCAATTTCTTCTGATAGATTAAAATCCAGCAATACCAAATCAAAAGAATCGGACTCTAATATACCAAATAATTCAGACTCAGAAAGTGCCTGAACTATTTCATAGTCTGTATTGGCCAAAGTAATGCCAACTACTTTTTGAATTGTGGGACTGTCATCAGCGACTAGTATTTTCTCACTCATACATAACCTTTTGATTATTCTCGCTTAATTGGCGTGTCTAATCAATAGACTTGGCCCTTAAAATTAAAAATTCTAAACATGTCAGAATGTTTCTAGAAATTGAGGACAATGGCAGTTTGATTATCCAAATTACCACGACTATTGGCCAGATCGAAAAGATCATCAATCCGATCTTGATTCTTAGAACCTTCCTTCTGAAGAATATCTCGAATCTCCGAGTTTTTTACACGAGAATATACACCATCAGTAAGTAAAATCACTCGGTCACCTTTGTTAATTCTCACCTCTTTAATATTGAGATGAAGATCATCAAATAATCCAAAGGCCGTCGCAGAAGCTGTCGTAAATTGCTTTTCAAAATGATCACCTGAAATAAACTCAAAATTTTCGGGCTCACATACTATTTGTAAGTCACCTCTTGAATACAGAAGCGCCAGGCAATTACCAGTCGAAGCAAAAGTTAAAATATTCTCAGCTTGAGCGATCGCCAATCCAGCAGTTCCCCCCCGACTATTCATATCCTTATCTTTATTGTCCTGCTTTAGAAGATAATGAGCATATTCCATAGCGTTTATAAGAGCATTACCCTCTATTAAATATCTAGGACTATAAAAAAACGGTAAAGTCGAATCAGGATCTCCACCGACTCTTGTGTAGAACTTTTTAATTGTATCATTAACCAGACTTACTGCCCTATCTCCAACCGAAGCTCCGCCAAACCCATCGAATATCATATAAAGACCATTTACAAGGTCTACTTCATGTCCATCTTCATTAAGTTGTAAATAAGGCCCTTGGTCTGTTCTAGCTGCATAACTCTGTAACTTAATCATATGATCATCCTAATCAAGGTAGTCTTTTAACTTTTCCGTAGCCTTTTCATAATAATCTGAATCTGTGGGACTTATTTGCTGAACTTCTTGAAACTTTTCTTTAGCGTCATTATAAAGACTTAATGATTCAGCGATGATTGCTTCACGATAAACTCGCTTACTTCTGAGCTCTAATTTATTTCGTATATCATCCATTTCATTTAAGGCTTCTTCATGAGCAGGATGGTATAGAAGTATTTCAAGAAAAAGTTCATAAGCACCTTTTAAATCTTGCCCCTCTTTTAAAGACCTTGCTTTACCAATTAAAGGATTCACAACCGCGTTTAAGTTTTGTTTTGATTTATCAAGCATATCGGAAGCTTCTCTAATCAAGTCCTCATCTAAGCCTTTACCTCTTAAAAATTCTTGTAATTTTAATGTGGCCCTATACCAATCTTTTGATAAGTAAAATGTTTTGCCAGGACTAAGTTCTTGTAGCTGCCTCTTTCTCTCTGACTCTTTCTGAGCCTTTTCAATTGCAACTCTCTCCTTTTCCTTCTTATACGCATCCACCTGAAGTTTAAGTTGAGTCACTTCAAAGTTTTCAGGATCTAGCTTTAATATTTCTTTAAATATATTTTCAGCCCTTCCTACTTGATTTTTACTAACAGCGTCCTTTGCCTCGACAAGCAATGCCCTTACTTTCGCTTCTCGCTCTTTTCTTTCTTTTTCCTTCCTCTCTTCTTCAAGAAGGCGCGAAATCCTCTCGAGTCCTTCTTTTGCTAATGCCTTAATTTGTTTAGATTTTTTATATTCTGGAGTAATAGCAAATATTTTATCCAACTCCATAATTGTTTCACTATATTTACCTTCATTAAAATATTGCTTCGATAATAGGTACTGGCCTTCAACAAACTCTGTTTCTTCGGGAGTTAGAACCTTTTGATTAGGATTTGTAAGTTTCTTTTCTTCTATCTTTGCTTTTGGCTTTTTGGCGACAACGTTAGTTTTAGAATCCTCATCCTCGCCAAGAAAAGCCCATAAGACCAACAGACCGACGATAATATAAACGATTTTTTTTCGTTGTGCAGGATCTCTTAACGACTCCTTACTAAAAAGGGATTTGGGTTTACCATCAAGAGATCCACCACCGAGAGAGTCTCCTTCAATAACACTACCGTCTACATCCTCAAAGTTTTCATCAACTTCAACAACTTCTTGAACCTCGACAACCTGATTTTCCTCGACAGGCATAATGCGGTCTTTTTCTTGTTCAATAAAATCGGATTGAATTTTAACAGTAAAAGAGGTTGATCCAATTAGAAATTCATCCTCTGATGTCAAATCATGTTGATTGATTCTTTCACCATTTAATATGGTTCCATTGGCAGACTTTAAGTCTTCAATAGTGCAAGTGATTGCATTTTTTTTGACTACAGCATGAACACCAGAAACTTCCGGGTCATTTAAAACAATATCGCATTTTTCAGGATCTCTGCCGATGAAGGTTTCTGACTTTTCTATATTGAATTTATCATAAGGTGCAAATTCTCCAAATATTTCTAAGACAAAATTCGCAAAACTTTTAAGAACTTGTGTTTTCTCATCATCAATAGACTCTACATCATAGCCTTCATCTTCATATCCTTCCTCTCCATACTCGCCTTCCCCATAGTCGTCTGAAAAATCAGAACCCTCTGCTTCGTCGAGCCCCTCTTCTCCGCTGTCTTCTACTGTGGTATTTTCACTGTCATCACCAAAATTACCGTCAAAATCATCAGCGAACTCATCCGAAATAGGATCAATATCATTAGGAGAGAGCTCTTGGTCCAAGTCTTCAAGATCACCTAGGTCATCATCGAGCCCACCCCCAAGTTCATCATCTAGCTCCCCACCAAGTCCTTCATCGAGCTGTTCTTCTATCTCAGCAGACTCTAGGCCCTCTTCATCAAGTTCATTTTCAAAGTTTTCGTTTGTCAGTAATTCTGTAGCTTCTTCATTCCCAAGACCAACATCTACACTTGATATATCCTGAGTCTGAGTGTCAATAAACTCCATATCTTCATCAGTAGGTGGGCCAGTCAAAGAAGATTCCGTCACAATAATATCGGGTAATGAAACATTTATCGTGAAAGGACCTACACTTATCAGATCACCATTTTTTAAAGTGGCTTCATCACAATTAGTTCCATTTAAGTTTAATGTATTAAAATCTGCGGCTTTTTCAATATTCCAAGCCCCATGGTTATAAGTGATTTTTGCATGTTCTCTTGAGACCTGTTTGTCATCTAAGACAACTTGACACGAGTCACTTCGTCCTACAAAAAATGTAAGTTGTGCTCCATCATTCCCCTCAACCTCTTTAGCGAGGTCTACTTGAAATAGAAGGTCATTGTCTTTAATAACACTTAAATTCACCTTTTAAGTACCCCAGTTTTTCTTCTAAAAGTTCAATTTGTTTTTCGGCTTCTTTATATCTTGGATCCTCAGGGTATTCCTGAAGAAAAGAAATAATTGCACAATATTGATTTAAAGCCGTTGTATATTTCAAGCCATCTTGATCTTGCTGAGCCTTTTCTTTTATTGAAGTTAAATACTCTCGCAGCGACTCTTTAGTTTTCCTTAAGTAGAATGAAGCATCTACATGGTTTGGAACTAAAATTAACGCTAGTTCAAATTGCTCAATAGCTCTAAAGTAATTGCCTTCACGATATTCTCTTTGTCCACGATGTATAAAAGCCTTTAATTTGTCCCTTACATCTTTATCTTCTATTTCATTATTTCTTGGGTCTGATAATGCTATTTTCTCACGCTGGACATTACCAACTACGCTTCCCTTTCTTTTCGCTGTTGCTGGTGAGTCCCCATCATCAGGCAAAATTAAAACAGCCCCTAAGGCAACCACTAGAATCACGATAAATTTACTACTTTTCTTTTCAGCCTTCTTTTTATTTTTTTTTGGTTGCTCTTCTTCCTCGTATTCTTCGAAATCTTCATCCTCATCGACAGCGACAGGAAACTCAGATTTTTTCACTACTATTCGATTATATTTATAAACTGTTTGGCCGATGATGATTTTGTCATTATCCGCCAAACGATGCTGACTAACCTTCAAATCATTTACAATGATGCCATTTTGGCTACCCAAGTCTGTTAAAACATACTTCTCACCAACTAGTGCTAACTCTGCATGCTCACGTGAAGACTTCCCATCTATAACCTGAATTTCAGCCTTTTCGGACCTACCCATAACAACACGCTTTGAATTTATAAAATAGGAAAAGCCTTTATTTTTCCCTGTCATACAAAGAAGACGAAAGTAAACACCAGGTTCTTTTGGAACCTTTAGACTCTTTACGATCTTTACTGGTATTTTTTCGCTTATTTCCATTAATCAATTCTCACAAATGTTATGTAGTAAGATTTTGCAAAGCCATCCTTTCCAATAAGGGAAGAAACATGAATCGTGTAGGGTATCCCTTGTAATTCATATTCTCCCTGTTGATTTGTTCCAAGGTTATTAGCACTATTATCACAAAGCTCAATTACAGTTGCAGCAAAGCCTTGTTCACGAGAGACATCAAGAAGACTCATCCCTTGACTAGCACTTTCTCTCATACCGGTTATATCTTCAGCTTCTAAATTTATATGAGATAGGTTTTTTTGAGAGTCAAGTATACAAGTAGGTCCAGCTGCCCCCTGCATGAATTCATACAACTGACGAACGTACATCTCATCGCCTTCTTCCTCAGCAAATTCGTCTTCCCCTTCATTGTTAAGTTCTCGTATCCTTGCCAATAAGGCATTAATACTATTTCGAAGTGGATTTAACTCCTGGAAAAGGAATCTACTATCCAGTGATTTCCTTCGCCCTCTTAGAGCTTCTTCAATTTGAAAGTTAATTTCTTCAATAGGCCGTACTGTTAGGTAATAAATGAATCCAAAGAAGAATATGGCAACCAAAGATGTCGTCACCAAGGCTTCTAAGTAAGCCTTTCTAGACTTAGTCGCTTCAATTTTTAAAGAAGTCGGTTCAAATTTAATTGCAATGACCCCTACAGCTTCTTCGGTGGCCGTTCTAGGGTTAAAAGCAACAATCTTTTTTGCAATCCCAATCTCACCATCATCTAGTAGCTTCTTAAGGACTATCCCTTTATTATTAATCGTTTTAATGGCCCAATTTAGTGATGTAGCAAAAAATGGATCTCGCCCAATATTATTATTTAGCTCTTCAATTGGACGCACTATACGCCCCTCCATATCAAACAGACGAAATTCCTTAACACCCTCTTCATTCTTAATAAAATTTGTGTCTATTTTTTCTAATTCTTTTCTTTCAAGAGCTCGGTTATTCAACCTAGCGACCATATCCGCGTAGGAGCTACCTCTAGTTGCTGTTTCTCTTATAAGGATCATTTTTGAATCTTGTAATGCCGGAAAGATTGTTAATGATATCGCTGCGACAGAAAAAATAGCACATAAAATCCCCATTAGATGGTGCCATTCATACTCTTCATTTATACCGTGAACAACAGGCATCACTTTAAACTTAAAAGCCCAAAATATTTTAGCCACCAATGACTCTGGCGGAACTCCGGGGTCCATAAAGTCTTTATCATCGTCATCTTCTGAACCGACTCTTTTTCTTACGATTACCTTTTTCTCTTCTACGTAAACAACTTGAATAATAGAATCGGGTAGCGCAATTTTATCGCCATTTTGGACGGTAGCCCTTTTGATTGCCTTCCCATTTAGAAAGGTACCGTTAGAGCTTCCCATATCATTTATATAACAAGTGTCACCTGTCACCGTTATAGAGAAGTGTTTTTTTGATACTCCAGGTACGGCAAAGTGAATAGAACAAGAATCATCTCTACCGAGAGTATTTTCACCTTCTTCTAAGACAAATTCTGTCCCTCTTAATTTCCCCGCTACAACCACTAACTTGTACATTGAATATCCAATTGATCACCAGGGTTAAGCTCTGTCTTAAGAGAACCGGCAACCATTTCAAGTACTTTTGAAGCACTAAAGTACATTCGTGTCATTCTCCACGGTTTTAGAAACTTAAAAACTTTTACTACTTTATTATCACTAGAGAGGAAAATGACGTCGATCGGGTAGTTCATAAAGAATGTATGAATAGAATTACAGGGTTCAATAAGGAGGCCATCTCTATCTCCAATACCAGAACTAAACATCAGTCCCTTTGCCCTTAACAAAAAGTTATCCGCCAGCTCGACTTCCGAAGCAATAACTTCCTGCTCTTTTTTAATAACAAATTTAATATGTTTGCTCATTTGCCTGCCCCCATTGCCTCTAAGGCCAACGGCGCACCTACAATGATAAAAACAGCGGGAACAATTAAAAATAACATTGGAAATAAAATCTTTGTCGCGGCCGTTGCTCCAGCTTTTTCCACTTCAGAGGATCTTTTTTGTCTAATCTCGATACTTAAAGACTTTAAAATGGGTCCAATACTTGCACCAACTGAGTCTGCTGCAATTAAAGTAGCGCAAAACGATGACACTTGGATTAGATCAACTCTCCATGCCATATTCCGTAAGGCCTCAGCTCTTGAAGCTCCAATCCTAATTTCTTTCATGAGAATTTCAAATTCTTTTGTTAATGCAGATGCCTTGGCCTTTTCATTAACCTTGGACATCGCTGCGATAAAGTCCAATCCTGCTTCCACACTTAGAGCGAGCATATCTACAGCAAAAGGCATATTTCGCATAACCTCTTGCTGTCTTTGTGAAATCTTGCTTTTTATCCAGAGGTCAGGATAAAAGAAACCAAATATTGAAATGATGAAAATATAATTCAAAGGCCAGGTTTCTTCGAGAAAGGTTCTCAAGCCCAAAAAGACGATTGGAAAACCTACTATCAAAAATAATTTAAAACTAAAGAAATCTTCTGGTGTTAAAATATCAGTCAGACCCGATGCTGCTAAGTTTCTCTTGTACTTTTCTCTTATTTTTTTCTTATTTTTAAAGCTTGAGACAATCGGTGTAACGTATCTTCGAAAAAAAGGCCGAGAATATCTCAACACAATTCCATGTTGCGCTAATGATTCCTTATCGGAACCAGCTCCGGATTCTAGTTTTTCCTGGGCCTTGTATTCGTCTTCCTCTTGGAACATTAAATTTGTAACCAAGAAAATGGAAAGACCCACCAAGACCAAGGATGCATACATTAGCATTTGGCACTCCTGTGCAGTTATAAGTATATAATATCAAAAGGTTTACTCGGTGAGACAAAGAGGCAAGATTGTCCTTGCCCACTTATTTAATTACGGATACTTATGAGGTTTAGATAATTTTAAATTACTGATTTTCCTGGCCCAAAACCTGGTCAATTCGTTCTTGAATTTCATTAATGAGTGATTGAGAAGCTCCAGTATTTATTTTTTTGGTAATATCAGGGATGTAGACTGGATTATATTCACTTAAATATTCCTTCTTCACTTCACCAATGCGAGCTATTGATTCATTAAATCTTTCATTTTTTATTCTTTTTGTTTTCTTTGCTTCTTTAATGCCTTCCAGTGCCTGCATGGCCAAGTCCATTGAGCGGTATTCAATAATGTCAGCTCCGGCCTCAATCGCCAAAACAGCTGCTTCTTCTGCAGAGTAATTGTCAGTAATCGCCTTCATTTCCATATCATCAGTTATGATTAGACGGTTAAACTTCAGCTCCTCTCTTAGCATTTTATAAGCTTTTGGGCTTAATGAAGTTGGTAATTCTGAATCGATGGCATCAACTATAAGGTGGGCCATCATGACAAACTCTGTACGCGCCTTAACAGCCTTAACAAAAGGTTTAAATTCTAAGTCTCTAAGTTCTTCAATCGTTCTTTTCACTATCGGAAGATCAAAATGAGAATCCTTAGTTGTAGACCCATGACCTGGAAAATGCTTAGCACAAGACAAAATACCATTCGTTTGAAGGCCTCTTATGATTGAAGAAACAAACTTTGATACAGTATCTTCATCTTTTCCAAATGCTCTATCACCAATGACCTTATTATTCGGATTAGTCCAAATATCACATACAGGAGCAAAGTTAACATTTATCCCACAGGCCAATAGTTCATCGGCCATAATTTTAGCGATATGAAAGCAAAGCTTAGGGCTGTCTGTTAAGCCAACGTGATACATGGGAGGAAATTGAGTGAAGTGTTTCTTAAAACGAAAGACACGCCCGCCTTCATTATCAACGGCGATAAAAAGTGGATATTCTTTTCTATTTTGCTGAATACTATTAACAAGCTCTGCTAACTGAGCTGGATTATCATAGTTATTACTGAATAATATAACGCCGCCGATATTTTCATTTTCAAGAAAACTCGACTCTTCCGGAGTTAAAGCTGTTCCACTAACCCCTGTCATTATCATTTGGCCTATTTCATTCATTTCAACCACCCTCTTCTATTCTAATCCCTCAGAGTATGGGGTCACTCCGCAAAAAGTCATGAGTCACTAGGTATTCTCTTACTTGTGATAAAGGGAATACCCTTGAGCAGGCCAGAAGATTTTTGCATACTCATAACTCTCATTAAAGAGATAAAAGATTACATTACCTGAAACATTTAAAGAAAAACGATAATCCTTTTCGTTTGTCTGACCATCATATTCTAGAACTGCTGCAGCAAAAGGTTCATTATTTATATTTAAATACTGTTCTTGTATAAATGGATAGCCGTCCCAAATAACGTGAAATGGCATTTTACCAGCTTTTGCCTTTATTGCTTTTTCAATAAACCCCGTATATTTAACGCAATCTACTAATTGGGTGAAGTAACAAAATACGCCTGTACCTCCAGGAAATGGGAAAGTCCTTCTTCCATTCCACTGCTTTTCTGGACTTTTCATTTCAATAACCAAGCTTTTTGATTTCTTATCTAACGAAGTTTCCGTTTGATAAAGTTTAGCATCAAACCATACCTTATACTGACTCCTCTCAGGTCTTAAGAGTCTAATGGATTTTTTTAGAACACCAGGTGTTGAAAATACAATTGATTGCTCAAGAACTTTTTGACCACCATTCTCAACCGAATAAACTCTATACTTAGAAACAACATGTTTGCGGTCTTTGGCCATTCCGCCTTCACGAACAACTAAAAATTTTCCGGACTTATCTTCTAAGTTCATTTTAACTTCATAGTTTTTTGTTCCCGCTAGCTTTGTAGTCGAAGAACAAGAACCAATAATGAGTAATAGAAAAAAGATAAAAGGAAGGAGTTTATTCATCTACAAAGTCTTCAAATTCCCTTTGAATAGAGCCTGCCCCTGAGCTTTCCCTGAGGAGATCAACAATGTGTTTAGTAAGGTTTTCAACAGGATTAAAGTTTAAACCAATTTTAAAACGTTTTTTACCTTCTGGACCACCAACATAATCCACCTTGTAGACTAAGCTAGCTCCTTTAACGACAAAGATGTCTCCATCAAAAAGAATATAAAATGAATATTTAATACTATCTTTAAAAAATTTAGACTCATCATTATTGATCATAAAAGCAATGCCGGAACGAGAAATATCCAAAGCTCGAAATCCAATAAGGTCCTCAACGTCACTAATTTTCTTCTTTAACCTTTCTTTGAGTTCCTTCTTTTGTTTGATTTTATAATCAATATAGAGCTTATCTTCCTCTCTCTTCAATTCGATTACATTACTTTCATCTTTATCATTTAAAACTTTAAAGTAGGCGTAGACCTGGTGATGAGGAAAGGTAAGAAGTCTTTCATTATCTCGTTTTTCTGTTCGATAAAAACTTTCACTCAGACGCATGACAAGAGTCTTATGGATATCATCATGACTAATGAAACCTTCTGAAAAATAATCAGCTTCATTTATCGTAAAGTTAAATAATACACTTTTGCCAATATAGAGTTCATCACTCTCATCACCTTCACTAAATAGAGTGAGGAGATAATCAGCAGATTCAGGTGTTTTCAAAACTGTGTAGTCTGAAACTCGGTATAAACTTGAAGTCTCACCTTTAATCCAAACCTTAATGACCTCTTTTTGTTTGGCCAGACCATTAAGCTTTGGGCCCATCTCATCAATAGATAGTTTGATAAAACTAGCATTTCCATCGGCCATAAATTGCCCTTATGAAAGCGTTGTTACTTGCTTTAGTAGATCTATCGATTCTAAAGCTTTACCACAACCTCTTACAACACAAGTTAATGGATCTTCTGCAAGACTAACAGGTAAACCAGTCTTCTCTTTAATTAGAATATCTAAATTGGCGAGAAGCGAGCCTCCACCAGCAAGAATAATTCCATTATCAACAATATCAGCCGCAAGTTCTGGCGGTGTTTTTTCTAATGAAATTTTAATGGCCTCAACTACTTCTGATATTGGATCACTTAATGCATCTCTAATTTCATCACTAGTTACTTCAATAATTTTAGGTGCACCCGCAATTAAGTCACGCCCCTTAACTTCAAAGGACTTAACCTCATCATCAAAAGGATAGGCATTACCGATACTAATTTTAATGGCCTCAGCTGTACGCTCACCGATTAAAAGAGAGTATTTTTTCTTTATATATTGAGTAATGGCTTCATCAAACTTATCACCCGCAACTCGAACCGACTTAGAGAAAACAATTCCTCCAAGTGAAATAACGGCTACCTCAGTAGTACCACCACCAATATCTACAATCATGTTACCGCTTGGTTCAGTAATAGGCAGACCAGCTCCAATCGCAGCTGCCATTGGTTCTTCAATAAGGTAAACTTCCCTTGCCCCAGCTTGTTCCGCGGACTCTTTTACCGCTCTTTTTTCAACCTGTGTGATACCAAAGGGAATACAAATTATAATTCTAGGTTTTACAAGTTTCGAACCTGCTAATGACTTCTGAATAAAGTAACGAAGCATCGCTTGCGTAACTTCAAAGTCAGCAATTACTCCATCTTTCATTGGCCTAATTGCCTTAATAGACCCCGGTGTTCTGCCCAGCATCTCCTTGGCCTCTTTACCAACTGCCAATACTTTAGAAATACCTTTGACTCCCTGGTGAACGGCAACAACAGAAGGTTCATTAACAATAATGCCTCTGTCTTTAGCGTAAACCAGCGTATTAGCTGTTCCTAGGTCAATGGCCAAGTCATTTGAAAACCAATCCAAAAACTTTTTAAACATACTCTATTCCTTAATAAAAATTACCAGTGGTAATGCCTAATATTTTCACCTCGGTCGGCTATATCGGCCATAGCCTCAATACCAAGCTCAATGTGTACATCTGTAAACTTTTTAAATACTGCTTTAGCAGACTTCTTAGTTTTGATTCCACCTATCTTAAGTGGGCAATCAGAAACTAAAAGAAGCGCGCCAATATTTACCTTACTCACAAAGCAAGTCGTAAAGAGAGCAGCTGTTTCCATTTCAACTGCCAATACTCTTTCCTCAATCAGGTTCAATTTAAATTTTTCATCAAATTCCCAAAACCTAAAATCAGTAGAGTGAATCGTTCCTGTTCTATACTCATGCCCATGTTCAACTAAAATTTGGCTAACAAACTTCTGAACTTTGAAGGTAGGCAAGGCTGGCACCTGAGGAGGAAGAAAGTGTCTTGAAACTCCCTCAGCACGAACAGAGGCTATAGGTAAAATAAAGTCACCTACACTAAGAGAAGGGTGAACAGCACCACAAAGGCCGAGGAACAATACGGCTTTCGGCTGAACAACAGCAAGAAGCTCACCGATCAAAGCGGCCATGGCCGAGCCAACACCAAATTCAATAATAGTCACTTCAGCTTTTTTTGAACTCGCAGCTTTAAAAGCTGAACCTTGAGTGTAATTAGAGTCTTCAAGCAAGACATTGAATCTTTCAACATAGTAATGAAAGTTCGTTAGAATAACTTGCTTTTGAAAATCTTCAAAATTATGACCGGTATATCGCTCAAGCATATCAATGGCGATTCTACGTTTTTCATCATTTCCATGAATTCTCATGGCCTTCATTAATGATTTTTTTACGGCAAATGGATTATTGAGGTAGTCCTGATCATCAACTTTAGTTGATCCTTGACTGACTTTTTTCATGGTCGTTTTTTTATTAACAGCTGAAGAACTTTTCGTTTTCTTCGCACCAGTTTTTTTAATATTTTTTGCCTTAGATACTCGTGAAGTTTTACGAGTACTAGACTTCTTCTTGACGCTCATTGTCAATTCCTAAATAGAAAACCCTTCCGTGTGATTACAGTGTAAAATTTAACACTTAGAGACCTTCGATGACAACTTTTAGGAGCGTATACTTGCCATATTATGCTCCATAGTTGTCTTTAGCTTGCCAAGCAGAGAACTTGGCCATAGTATGAGTGCCTATCTTTAATTACTTAACACTAAGCAACAGAGGTTTTGTCGTATGGGACGAGGCAGAAAACACACCGAACTAAAAATGAAACGTAAAAAAGGTCAAGCCAAGAAAAAGGCTAGAATCCTTAAAAGAATTCAGGCCGGAAAGAAAAAGTAATCACTTTTTAGCTAATTCTTTAATCAACTCATAATTTTTATCATGGTCACTCGAAAGAGTGATCTTGTATTTTTTTGCGTTAATCCAAAGCTTAATAAAAGCCGATATTCTCATCGTGGCAATTTTAAGCTTCGTAATTAAATCTTCAAAACCAGACTCCCAGAAATATTCAAATAGTATTGGTAAGCCCACGCCTACGACACCCTCTCTAAAAATATGTATTGCGTGACTTAGACCTAGCGACGACTCAACCTCAGTGTCAGAACCTTGGCGTCCACTTAGAAGAACTATTTTCTTATACGTTCCATTTATTGAGTAGTTTAGCTCGTCTAAGGAATAAAGCCTTTTAGTTCCATATCGAAATCTTTCTAATTCATAATATTTTTTATCCTTAAAACAGGTCGGTATATGACCATCCTTATTAAAGCCTAATCTGATCGGAAAAGGGCTTACACCTCCATCATTGCTAATGAGTGGACTGTCATCAGACATCATTGAGAAGCCAGGTTTTTGCATAATGTGTGAAAGTAATGTCGTCTTCCCAACTCCAGAGGAGAATAATCCCAAAAATAAGGTCTCTTTAAATATAAAGCCAACAGAATGTAGCCGATGAAGGCCTTTTTTATCTAAGGCCTTTCCTACTCGAGAGAGAATAAGTAAATAAGATACTTCATGCACTCCGTGAAGATCTTCACCCTGAACAATAAATTTATTTATATTGAAGTCACCAAGAGTTTCAACTTTTTCGTGATAGTTACAGTAGCGACTCTTGCCATTGTTATAAAAGGAAACCTTTTCACTAACATAGCAATAACGAGCCTCAGGCTCTTTTAAGCTCAATGGTGCCTGTTTAATTTGAATTGAAAGCTGTACTGAGTCCTCAGTAGAAACTTTAAAAAAGGAAAAATCTTGGCATAATCGAGAACTAATTTCTGTCCAATCAGTCTCAATTTCTACGATATATCCATAAAAGTTAAAGAAGTGCTTTTTTACTATCACAAACTAATGATAACATTTTTAAATGAAAGATGTTTCCATCATTTTAGTCACTCATAAGAGGTTGGGTCATTTATCTAAACTTTTAGAGCAAGTTGTTGAACAGTTTCCCTCTTCAGAGGTAATCGTTGTCATCAACGGAGACGCCAGTTCTCAATATGATGATCTCAGAAAAAAATATTCCTTTATATGGTTAGAGGGTAGCTTTGAGACCCCAGGATTGGCGAGGAACTATGGATTGAGCAAGTCACAGAGAAAGTGGCTTTTATTCTTAGATGACGACATCACACTACCTGACGATTTTTCAAAGAAAGCAGTAAGTATACTGGAAAGAACGACAGATAAAATCGTCGCTCTTGGAGGCCCCGACCAACAGCCTCCCAACAGTAATTTTTTTTCACGTGCCTTGAGTTTAGCCCTCACATCACCAATGGCCACAGCTCACACTCGCTTACGTCACACTAAGACCATGGGAAGCATAAGGTCAGGTGATGAGAGTAACCTTATTTTATGTAATCTTTGGGTGAAGAAAAATTTTATCGTTGATAATAAAATTCTTTTTAATAAAAACCTTTTTAGAAATGAGGAGAATCTTCTTATTGAAGAGATTCTTCAAGCTGGTGGTGAAGCTGAATATCACCCCGAATTAAGTATTTATCACTATAGAAAAACTAGATTAGATTCTCTCTTAAAAGCAGTCTTTTCTAGTGGTAAGCACAGAATTAAATCTATTATCTTTAATAGAAAGCTTTTTAACTTCTTGTTTTTAATTCCATCAATTTGGGTACTGTATATTCTAAGCTTATTTTTCTATTCAACTGTGCCCTACTATCTCATTCCTTTGAAACTTTACTTAAGTTTGAGCTTGTTTATATCTTTTAAAATATGCGCCAAAGAGGCATTACTTTGGCCACTAGTGTTGTTTTATCAAATATTTTTAAACATTTTTTACGGATTAGGCGTAATATACGGCCTACTTTGTTGGCCCTTCTGGATTTTCAGCCTTCGGAAGTAACTCGGAGAATTTACCATTTCTAATATGAAGGCTCGCAAGTTTTTTAAGCCACACTCCATCCACTAAAGACCAACTACCAGTCTGACCCTCAATTTCCCCAAGTCCTCTGATGGCCATATCAAGTTCATCTCTTGAAGTGAACTTTCCATTGTTTAAAATATTCATAGCAATTTTCATACTATCAAATGAACGAAGTTCAATCAGACGAAGTTTCTTTCCATACTTGTCATAAAAATTTTGCGAAAGACTATCCGAAATGGCTTCAACATCATCACCCACAAAGAAAATATTTTTAAACTTATAACTCTCCCTGCTAAGTCGCTGACTTCTCCAACTCGGCCCACCTATTATTGGAACGTTAAAAGCATCAAAATAGGTAAATGATGGAATAATTTGAATGGCTTCAAGAGGATAAGCTGGAACAAATACCCAATCAAAATCAATCTTTGGCTTTAAAGTTTGTATCCTTCTCGTTGAACGTGTTGCTTCAAGAGAGTGTATCTCGTCTAAAATTTTATATTCTTCTTTTCTTACTCTTGGATACTTGAGTCCCAAAAGATTTTTTACAGGTTCACGAAAGTCCGAAGCCTTATCGTCATAACTGTAAACACCAGTTACAGAAATATTTAATAAATTAGATTTTCGCCAAAACTCGTTTACATAAGCTTGACCTCTTTTAGACTCTGGATAAACAATTGCGGCACGGGGGCCAAACTCTTTAATTATTTCTGATGTAAAAAGCTGATTAACTTGAGACTCAATTGATCCAGGTACTTCTAATAGTAAATGGTCTTTATCTTCTTTATTCATGAATATTTGAGAAAGACTAACAAAGAAAACCCCTCTCCTTTTAGCAACCTCAAACTCTTTCGTCGCTTCTAGAGAAAATAATCCTCCAATAATTACTGATGCAAAGTCTTTTTCTACTAGCTCTTTAACTTGATGAGCTCCAACAACACCACTTCCTTCAGAATCTTTTATAATAATTTTAAACTCTGGAAGATTACTGTTTTTCTCTTGAAAATCCCTAAGGGCAGCATCAATGCCAAATAGTGCCCTTTCGCCAAATGACTTTTTCTCACCACTCAACGGAAGAATAACCCCGATAGTTAACGAATCTAAACGAGCATAATTTTCTACTTTAAAGGTAAAGTTTTTAACTAAGGTTACAATTTCTGGGTATTTTCCGAAGTTACTCTCTGTCCAACGAATCATATCCCGAGCATCATCTTTTCGCCCACTATAGTAAATCTTCTCAGCTTCTAAGTAGGACATATAACCCACAACAAAAGGAGCTACTTCCTCAAACTCTTCTAAGATCTTATACTTCTGACCCTGCTCGAGCTTTCGAAACTTATTCGTAAGGATTTCATAAAATGGTTCAATTCTCAGTTCACTAATCTTTTGTTTTCCTGAGAGAGTCCATATAAGCGAACGAATTGCTACGTTGTCCTTACCCAACTCATTTGCCAAACGGTATTTAAGCTTATGAAATTTCACAAGGTCATTTTGAGACAAGCTTCCATAGGGAGCCTCGCCCATTACATTAAAAGCTTTTTCCACCATACCTAATTTATAATAGGAACCACCGAGGTTTAGTTTTATTTGACTTGTTAAAGATGCATCATCAGAAGATGTGGCCAAGCCTTGATTAAAGTTAAAAATTGCTTGTTCAAAATTTTGCTTACCAAAATAAATAACCCCAACGAGATTTCGCCTTAAGGCCTTCTCTGCAGGCTCTAAATTTTCCTCCTGCATTTTTTGAAGAGCTTTTAAAGCTTGATCAACTTGACCTCTTCTATACTGAGTTTTAATAATTTCAATTTCTTTAGTGAACTTAGTCGAGTAAAGATCTTCTGTAGATGGGCCTGAAATCATCCTGATCCCAGAACAGCCCGATAATAGTACTAGTATAATTATAAAAGAACTGACTAAATATTTTGGTAGCATCTTCATTGATATCCTCAAAATCCGTTTCTGAGAGGATATTTTATACTCTATAAAGCATACATTCCAACGATAAAGACTTTAGAATTCAATACTTTAGTGAAATAAGTCCTTAACTTTGTCGAAAAAGCCTCTGCTCATAGGATGACTCTTGTCATTACTTTCAAGTTCAGCAAGCCTTTTAAGGATCTCTCTTTGTTCACCTGAAAGCTTTGATGGTGTTTCGACATGAATCGTCAAAATTAGGTCACCGACACCATATGCTCCTAAGCGTTGAATTCCTTTACCTTTTAGACGCATTTTCTTACCTGACTGTGTTGCTTCAGGGATAGTGACTGTTACTTTTCCGTCTAGGGTTGGAACCTCAATCTCATCACCAAGTGCGGCTTGAGAAAAACTAATAGGCACCATGCAATGAAGATTGAATCCATCTCTTTCGAAGATAGAGTGATTCAATACATTAATGACTACATAGAGATCACCATTTGGTGCATTTTGAGTTCCAGAGTCTCCCTCACCGGAGAGCTTAAGGCGCTGATTTGTGTCGATTCCAACTGGTACCTTTACGGCCAGATCGACCTTCTTCTTTTTTCTTCCCTGACCGGAACAGCTTCCGCAAGGATCAGTAATCATTTGACCGCTTCCCTGACACTTAGGACAAGTTGTGGCCACAGTAAAAAAGCCTTGCTGCCTTCTTACCTCTCCCATTCCTTGGCACATGTCACAGCCCGAGGCTTGAGAACCACTCTTAGCACCAGAACCATGACAGGTTTCACACTCCACAAAGCGTGTAAGTGAAATATTTTTCTCTGCTCCAAATGCTGCTTCCTCAAAGGTAACATCAAGTGTCATTTGTAGATCATTACCAGGAGTGCCTCTATGACGGCGACGTCCACCGCCACCACCGCGGCGTCCTCCACCTAAAATATCGCCAAAGATATCTCCAAAAATATCTCCGAGATCACCAAAGTCGCCCCCGGCGCCAAATCCACCTTGGCCGAATCCACTTTGGCCATCAACACCAGCATGTCCAAATTGGTCATAACGAGATTTTTTATTTTCATCTAGTAAAATTTCGGCCGCTTCAGAAGCTTCTTTAAACTTAGCTTCAGCGTCCTTATTATCTGGATTGCGGTCAGGATGGTGTTTTAGAGCTAGCTTACGATAAGCTTTTTTAATCTCATCCTTTGATGCATTTCGATCAATGCCGAGAGTTTCATAATAATCACGTTTACTCATGGTCTTTCCTAATCAATTGATTCCACAAAAAAGAAGGCTCCCAGAAGGGAGCCCAATAAAATATCGTCTTCTTTTTTACACTTCTTTGAAGTCCGCATCAACTACATCGTCATCGTCTTTTTTCGGCTCAGACCCAGGAGCTCCGCCACCAGTAGCTCCGGCCATATCTTCTTGACCGGCTTCTCCACCAGCACCAGCTTCCTGATACATTTCTGTCGCAACCTTATGAGTAACATTCTGTAGTGCTTCTGATGCCGCCTTAAGCTCATCGAGAGACTCAGACTCCAACTTTGTTTTTGCTTCTGTGACTGCAGCTTCTACTTCTGATTTAGAGGCATCAGAGATCTTCCCTTCGCCATCCTTAACCATTTTCTCAGCTCCAAGAATCATCGCATCGAGACTATTTCTTGTATCAACAACCTCTCTTCTCTTTTGATCCTCTTCTTTGTTTTCTTCAGCTTCACGAACCATTCTCTCAATTTCTTCATCTGTAAGGCCTGATCCCCCAGTAATTTTAATTTCTTGAGATTTTCCTGTCGCTTTATCAGCGGCAGATACATTTACAATACCGTTTGCATCAATATCGAAGGTAACCTCAATTTGAGGAACGCCACGTGGTGCAGGATTGATTCCTGTAAGGTCAAATTTGCCAAGAGTTTTATTATCTTTTGAAAATTCACGTTCACCTTGAAGTACGTGAATACTAACAGCTGGTTGATTGTCTGCTGCTGTTGAAAATACCTGTGATTTCTTAGTTGGAATAGTTGTGTTTTTCTCAATAATTTTGGTCAATACACCACCAAGTGTTTCGATACCAAGAGATAGTGGAGTCACATCGAGAAGAAGAACATCCTTAACATCACCAGCTAAAACACCACCTTGGATGGCGGCACCTGCTGCTACAACCTCATCTGGATTTACACCTTTAGAAGCTTCTTTTCCAAAAATTTCTTTTACTCTTTCTTGAACCGCAGGAATTCTCGTAGAACCACCAACAAGAATAACCTCATGGATTTCATTTTTCGCTAAGCCTGAATCTTTAATGGCAGTTTCGCAAGGAATTGATAGGGCCGTAATATATTCCCCAATTAATGACTCAAACTTTGCGCGACTTATATTGATATTCAAATGTTTTGGTCCAGACTGATCTGCCGTAATAAATGGTAGATTTACATCTGTAGTATTCGTTGTTGAAAGTTCATGTTTAGCTTTTTCAGCGGCCTCTTTAAGTCTTTGAAGGGCCATCTGATCTTTTCTTAAATCGATACCTTCTTGCTTTTGAAACTCTTCAGCCAAAAAGTTAATAATAGATTCGTCAAAGTTTTCACCACCCAAGAATGTATCACCATTAGTGGCCTTAACTTCAAAAACTCCATCACCAGTAATTTCTAGAATAGAGATATCAAAAGTACCACCACCAAGGTCAAATACTGCAATATTCTTATCTTGTTTGCTTTCTAGGCCATAAGCAAGAGCTGCAGCTGTTGGTTCGTTAACAATTCTTTTAACTTCAAGTCCAGCAATTCGACCAGCGTCTTTTGTCGCTTGTCTCTGAGCATCGTTAAAGTAAGCTGGAACCGTGATAACAGCTTCAGTAACTTCCTCTCCCAAATAATCTTCCGCAGACTTCTTCATTTTTTGAAGAACTTTTGCTGAAATTTCTTGAGGAGACATTTCTTTTCCATCAACCTTTACCCAAGCATCACCATTTTTATTAGCAAAAATCTCAAATGGCGCAACCGCAGCAAATTTAGACGCTTCAGGAGTATTAAATTTTCTTCCGATTAGACGTTTAATGCCGTAGAGAGTTTTCCCTGGGTTAGTCACCGCTTGCCTCTTGGCGACTTGTCCAACAAGAACCTCTTCATTCTTTCCAAAGCCAATAATTGAAGGTGTAGTATTGTGTCCTTCACTGTTTGGAACAATCTTATATTTTCCGTTTTCAAGTACCGCTACACATGAATTTGTAGTACCCAAGTCAATTCCGATAATTTTTCCCATGACATTCTCCTTATTAATTTAATTATTAATCATTTTTTGCGATTACTACTTTTGCAGGCCTTAAGAGTCTTCCATTCAAAACATAACCATGTTGAAAGATTTGAATAATTTCTTGGTCTTCTTTACCTTCTGCTGGCTGTTGGGCCAAAGCTTCGTGTAAATTTGGATCAAATATTGCACCAAGAGCTTCTACTTTTTCTAATCCACTGCTCTTTAAAACATCTAAGAACTGCTTTCTAACCATCTCTATGCCAGAATAAATATTCTTTATCTTTTCATCTTCATCTGCAGATATGGCATCAACTGTTCTGTCCAAGTTATCAACAACGTCCAGAAGATTGTTAAGAACTTTTTCATTGCCGTACTTCAAAAGGTTTTCTTTCTCTCTCTCAAACCTTTTTTTCATATTGTCCATTTCAGCAGCAAGATAAAAGAATTTTGCCTTAAAATCTTCCTCTTCCTTTACAGAACAATTAAGTTCAGAGTCAGCTTCTTCTGTAACAGAATCATCTTCAGCTAAATTAACCTCTTCTACTTCTGCTTGAGCACCTTCTTGTGCCTTTGTATTTTCTTCGACATTTTCCGGCGTATCGCCTTGTTCTTGTTCTGACATGCTTAAAAACTTCCTGACAAATTGTTTAGTATTTTCTCGAATTACAAGATGGTAGGCATCAGAAAAATGTCAATGTTAAGCAGAAAAAAGTCTGCAAAAGCCTCGTAACTGCTTAAAAATACTTTCATTTTTGATAAGAAAAAAGTTGTTGCACAAGGCCATCAAGGACCAAAAGTCCCTTCGACGTTAATTTAACCCGATCATCAGAGTCCTTTGCCAAACCTTCTGCCTGCCACCTTTGAAACACGGGCACTAAAGCAACTTTTTCTTCATCAGAGAAGTGATCAGATTTTTCTATACCGCTATCAACTCTTAACCCTAGATATAAACGTTCAAGGGCCATCGCCTCGGAGTCCAATTCTTCTAGAGCAAACTCAGCTGAAGATGTTTTCCATTTGTATCTTTTTTTAGCGTCCGAAAGGAAGCCTACTGCACTTGGTCCTAATGCCCCAACAGAGCTTGTCTTCCAATAGTTTAGGTTGTGCCTTGATTCCTTTCCTGGTTTCGCAAAATTGGATACTTCATAATGTTTATATCCAATTGATTTTAAATATTCTGCAACTTTTAAATATTCCTCTTCCAAAAAGTCTTCTTCGGGAAGATTTTTTTTATGAGGATAACCGCCCTTTGCTGTAAGTATATAAAGACTCAAGTGCTCTGGTTCAAATGATAAAATTTCCTTTAATTCAGAAAGAATATCTCTTTCCCTAGAGACCGACCAAGGTAGTCCCAGCATAAAGTCGACTGAAAAGGCTGCACCGATTTTATTAAAATAGGTCAGAGTATCAAATACATCTTCAACATTATGGACTCGGTCAAGTATCTTTAGATAATCGGCCCTTAATGATTGGATACCGAGAGAAAAGCGACTCACGCCTAACTCTTTCCATGCAGTGATACTTTCCTCGGTCCATGTCCCTGGATTGACCTCTAGGGTAAACTCACATGACTCTGATAAAGTAATTTGCTCTCTTAAAAATAACTGTCTTAAATATTCAGCCCCTGCCTTACCCCAAAGGGATGGGGTCCCTCCACCTATATAAAGGGTATCCAAAGTATCCATTTCATAATGATTCTCTAAAAGGAACTCTTTATGCTTGGAAACCATTTCATCAAAGAATGTATGAAATTCATTCAGATCGTTTCCTTTGGGCACCTTTTTGTAAAAGTCACAGTAATTACAAAGGTGCCGACAGAAGGGAAAGTGAATATAGAGTGATTCAAGTTTATTTATCGTTATGTCCAAAATGTCCAAAAATAGTGGTGGGTTAAATGCACACCTCTGTTTATAATGAAGGTCTCAAACAAAACAACCAAAACCTTTAAAAGGAATTCTAAAAATGCAGCATGAGCTCATAAAACTCAATAATCACCTCCAAACTCTCTTTGTTGACGCGCCCGGCAGTACAGCTGGCACCGTACAAGTGTGGTTTCGTGCAGGTTCTGCGTTAGAAAATAAAGAAGATCATGGTATCGCCCACTTTCTCGAACACATGTTTTTTAAAGGAACAGAAAAAAGACCTGGTGCTGCTATTGCACACGAAGTTGAAAGTTTTGGAGGTGAAATCAATGCCTTCACAAGTTTTGATTATACTTGCTACTACATTAACACTCCAAATACTGAACTCGACAAGACAACCGAAATTTTGCTCGACATGGTTTCAAACCCACGGTTTTTAGAAGAAGACATTGTTCCTGAGAGGGGTGTCGTATTTGAAGAATTTCGACGTTCAATTGATAACCCCAATCAGTTTGGTTTTCAAAGACTTCAAAAATCAGCCTTCACCGATGGTTATGCCCACCCAATTCTAGGAAATGAAAAAACAATTCTTAGTTTCAGCCAAGACCAATTAAAGTCCTTTAGAAATAACTATTATAATTTAAGTAATGCTCTTCTTGTCGTCGCTGGAGACATGAAGGCAAAAGATAAAATAAAAGGCATAATAGAGTCTTATCAACTTCCCCAGGGCCCTCGCTCTGAATTTCCAAAATTTAAATTAAAAGCAAAACCCAGTATTGATATTTATGAGAAAGATACTCATATGGTTCAACTTAGCCTTTGTTTACAAGCACCCGCCTTTGAAGAAGACCAAGCACCTCAAGAAGACTTGGCCATTAACTGTCTAGGGCATGGCGAGTCTAGCAGGCTTTACCAAGAGCTTGTTGCAAACAGTAGTGTCGCCACAAGTTGTGGCTCTTCTACAATGTTTATGAATCATGGTGGTCTTCATTATCTTAAGTTTGTTTTTCCTGTAGAGAACCTTAATAAGGTACTCACCTCTTTTGAAAAACTTTTACTGACGACTCTTAAAGACGGTCTATCCGACGATGAGATACAAAAGATTAAAAATCAATACATTGCTTCGAAAGTATATGACATGGAGTCGCTTGAGTCTTATGCATTTTCACTTGGGCATAGTTTTGCTTCAACCGGAGATATTAACTCCGAGGAAGAGTTCATTAACAGAATCAAGAAAACTACAGTAGCTGAAGTTAACGATAGTTTAAGGCGAATATTTAAAAGATCTTTCCACCTAGGCGTTCAGCTTCCTGATGGAAAGACATCAGTGCAAGTAGAAAAAAAGGTCAAAGACTTTCAAACTCGCCTCGAGACCAAACTTAAAAAAATAAAAAATGCTCATCCCAAATTAAAGAAACCGACTGAGTCCAAATTCGATTCTCAAGTTAAGCTCTACCAAATCAAGCCTGGAATAAAGCTTATTTATCGTCAAAATACAATGAACCCGACCTTTGTCATGCATGCCTACTTAAAGGGTGGCATCACAGAAGAGAATGCAAATACCAATGGCCTCTATCAATTAATTAGTTCAACAATCACGAGAGGCTATGGAAAAGTTAGTTACGCTTCCCTAAAAAATGAACTCGACTATTTATCGGCCTCACTAAGTGCATTTTCAGGCAAAAATGCTTATGGACTTACTCTTCATGGTCAAAGTGAACATTTCCAAACTCTTTTAGAACATTTTACAGGTAGTTTGATTCATCCAACATTTAAGGGTGAGCATATACGCCAAGAAAAAGAGATGACCGTTAGAATGTTAAAGAACCAACTCAAAGATCCAGTTAAACAATGTTTTAGATTGGTTGGAGAAACTTTCTTCAAAGGTCATCCCTATTCAATGCCTTTGATGGGTACTGAAAAAAGTCTTAAAAAACTCACCGGAAAACTAGTTAAAGAAACACATACTAAAAACCTTAAAAATAACGAAATACTTATAACCTATTGCGGAGATAAAAGCTTTGATGAGGTTTACGATAAACTAGAAGACCTTTTCGATTCACTACCGTCTAGAAGAGAAAAGCCTGCCAAAACTGGTAAGTTAAAAGTTCAGAAGAATAAAAATCTTTACCTAAAGTTTGACCGCGAACAAACTCAAATATTCACAGGTATTCCAGCGAAGGCCTTAGGAAACAAAGACAATACCGCTTTAAAAATGATCACAACTCACCTCTCTGGCCAGAGTTCTGAGCTTTTTGTCGAAGTTCGAGACAAACAAGGATTATGTTATACCGCTCAACCAATCCATTTCTCAGCTTTAGAAGCGGGTCACTGGGGCATCTACATGGCCAGTGGACACGACAAAGTAAAGGCTGCACTAAAGGCGATTAGAGATATTATTGAAAACCTAAAGAGCAATGGTCTCAGTCGCGAAGAATTTGATCGTGTAAAGAAAATGATTGCCGGTCAGAGTTTGTTAAATATTCAAACTAACGATGACTATGCCAATATTTATTCTGTAACATCACTGCAGGGGAAAACCTTAGATTATTATCATCTGAATAATAAAGAGATCGAAAACCTAAATTACGAAAAATTTAATACTGACCTCAAACGAATTCTCTCGCAGAAGTGGAGTACCGTTGTTGTTGGTAGAGATTGCCCAGAAGGTTTCGATGAGATGCCTTTAGGGTAAAGCTCCAAATAGATAAATGACTAATGCTAGCCTGCAAACTTTTTGGCAACAATTAGGTAGGCTGAGTCGCTATCTAAACCTTGGCTTAGCGTTTTTTCGGAAACTAAACTCATGACAGTGGTAAGTTGATCAAACCGGGAAGAGAGTTGGTTGAAGAATGAAGGCACATCGTATGCTGATGGAACTTCAGAATTTAAATGACGATAAGCTGTTTGTCCTAATTCTTGATAATATCTGGTATCGAGAATTTTCTTATTTAATGAATCAGAAAAAAATCCACAAATTAAAAGTGCTGTATCGCCTATATCCTTTAAGGTTCTCTTTTTCTCTTGTCTCGTCATTCCAGAAGATTCAAGCAACTTGATTCCTAGAACCTTATCCCTAACCCTGCCTTCAATCGTTTCGAAATACTTTCCGGCATCTCCAAACTTATCCATAACGAGACTTGAGTAATAAATGGTCTCATTAGGTAATGGCTCAAGAGATTTTTCGTTAAATTCCTGCAACTGAGTGTAGAAATAAGCTTGCAAGGAATGTTCAAAAACAAAGTCTTTAGTAGGTTGATCGCTGCCTGACACTGTTTTACCTCCAGGTTTCAACTACTTCACTCTACTATTTTAACAGAAAGTGAGCGGCGCAGTATAAATATGGTAATTCCTGCCTGATTACGGGGTGTTCAACCACATAATTTTGAGGTTTTAGGGTACATTTGGTACTAAGGGAGTCTGAATATAATCATTAAAATGAGGCTAAATAAATGACCACTTTCAACAAAGAAAAATGGGAAGAACTTGTCGAAAAGGAAACTAGGGGCAAACAATCGAAGGATCTGGCAAAACTAAGTCCTGAAGGTGTAACCATTAAACCACTTTATACATCTGAAGATCTAAAAGATAACAGTCATACTGACACGACCCCAGGTATAGCACCATTCATCAGGGGGCCGAGAGCAACAATGTACACAGGTCGTCCTTGGACCATTAGACAATACGCTGGATTTTCAACAGCGGAAGAATCAAATGCCTTTTACAGAAAAGCACTTGAGGCCGGAGGACAGGGTGTCTCCGTTGCCTTCGACCTGGCCACTCATCGCGGCTACGACTCCGATCACCCACGAGTAGTTGGAGATGTTGGTAAAGCCGGTGTTGCTATCGATAGTGTTGAAGATATGAAAATTCTTTTTAACGGTATCCCTTTAGATAAAGTATCAGTTTCAATGACAATGAATGGTGCTGTTTTACCAATATTGGCAAACTATATTGTTGCGGCCGAAGAGCAAGGAGTCTCCTCTGACAAGCTTACCGGTACAATTCAAAATGATATTTTAAAAGAGTTCATGGTTAGAAATACTTATATCTATCCGCCAAAACCATCAATGAAGATTATTTCAGATATTTTTGCTTATACTACAAGCAACATGCCGAAGTTCAACAGTATTTCGATCTCCGGTTACCATATGCAAGAAGCAGGTGCAGACGCTGCCCTAGAGCTTGCCTACACTCTTGCCGATGGGAAGGAATATATTAAGACTGCGATTGAATCAGGCTTGGCAATCGACTCCTTTGCTCCGAGGTTATCTTTCTTTTTTGGTATTGGAATGAACTTCTATATGGAAGTAGCAAAGCTACGTGCAGCAAGATTACTATGGCACGAAATTGTCAGCGAGTTTAAACCTAAAAGTTCAAAGTCATCAATGCTAAGAACACATTGTCAGACTTCTGGTTGGAGTCTGACCGAGCAAGACCCTTATAATAATATCGTTAGAACTACCATTGAGGCCATGGCGGCCGTCTTCGGTGGTACTCAATCTTTACATACAAATAGTTTTGATGAGGCGATTGCACTGCCGACTGAATTTTCATCTAGAATTGCTCGTAATACTCAAATTATTCTTCAAGAGGAAACCGGTATCACTGATGTCGTTGATCCTTGGGGTGGCTCTTACATGATGGAATCGCTCACAAAAGAGATTGCTGAGAAGGCACGACAGATTATTAAAGAGGTTGATGGACTTGGAGGAATGGCCAAGGCAATTGAAAAAGGTGTTCCAAAATTAAATATTGAGAGATCTGCTGCGTCCAAACAGGCTAGGATTGACCGTGGAGAGGACGTCATTGTAGGCGTTAACAAATATAAGAATACAAATGACGATCCCATGGAAGTTCTTGAAATCGACAATGTTAAGGTTAGAGATGGACAACTCAAGGCCCTAGCGAAAATTCGATCAACAAGAGATAATAATAAAGTTATTGAGGCGCTAGCGGCTTTAGAGGATTACGCTAAGAATGGTGAGGGTAATGGTTTAGACCTAGCAGTTAAGGCGGCACGTGTTCGAGCAACTGTAGGAGAGATCACATATGCTCTAGAAAAGCACTGGACTCGCTTTAAAGACCAGTCAAGAACCGTAAGCGGCGTGTATGGAAGTGCTTTTACCGAGGATAAAAACTGGATGGGAATTAAAGAAGATATCAAAACATTTGAGAGTTCTTTTGGTCGTAGACCAAGAATGCTTGTTGCTAAAATGGGACAGGATGGTCATGACCGTGGTGCAAAAGTTATAGCAACGGCTTTCGCTGACGTTGGTTTTGACATTGACCTAGCACCATTATTTTCAACTCCAGAAGAAGTTGCAAGGCAGGCCATAGATAATGATGTTCATGTTGTTGGAGTAAGCTCCCAGGCGGCTGGACACAAAACTTTAGTTCCTGCTCTAATAAACGAACTAAAAAAGCTTGAGGCGAACGATATAATCGTCGTTGTTGGTGGAGTCATTCCCAAAAAGGATTATCCTTTTCTTGAAGAAATAGGAGTTAAAGGAGTTTTTGGCCCAGGAACTCCTATACCAGTATCCGCAAGGTCGGTACTAGAGGCCATAAAAACTGCTCAAGGAAAATAATGAAAGACCCAAATGAGATTCAGGAGAAATTATTCAAGGGAGATCGCCGTGCTTTGGCAAAAGCGATTACCCTTATTGAATCTCAAAAAGAAGAAGACCGTAACTCTGCTGATATAATCCTAAAGAAGGCTTTAACAAAAAGAGGAAAAAGTTTAAGAATTGGAATCTCAGGCATTCCAGGTGTTGGTAAATCAAGTTTCATTGAAGTTCTAGGACTTAAGCTAATTGAAAAAGGCTATAAAGTTGCTGTACTAGCGGTTGATCCAAGTTCTCCCATATCTGGAGGTAGCATTCTCGGTGACAAAACTAGGATGGAAGAGCTTTCCCAGAGTCCCAATGCTTTTATAAGACCGTCTCCAACTACAGGAAGCCTTGGGGGTGTCGCCAATAAAACGAGAGAATCAATCTATCTTTGTGAATCTGCCGGATATGACCTCATAATTGTTGAAACCGTAGGTGTTGGCCAATCAGAATATCAAGTTGCCTCTATGGTAGATCTCTTTATGGTTTTGATGGTACCCAATGCAGGAGATGAACTACAGGGTATTAAAAAAGGAATCATTGAATTAGCTGATTTACTAATCATTAATAAGGCGGATGGTGAAACAAAAATTCTCGCAGAAAACGCTAAGACCACCTATCAAAATGCATTACAAATAATTAAAAAAGAAAAATTCTGGAACCCCGAGGTTCTTACTTGTAGCTCTTTAGAGAAAACCGGCTTCAAAGAAGTTCTTGAGTCTATTGAAAGCTTTAATAATAAAGCACAGAAAAATGATCATTTGATTACTCTTCGAAAAAAGCAAACTGAGTCATGGCTCACTCATTTATTTCATCAGACACTTAATGAAAACATTAAGCAAAACAAAGAGGTCAATAAAACGTTCAATGAAATCGAATCAGAAGTCATTGATGGCAAACTTACCGCGAGAGAGGGTGCCTTAAAGATGATAAAAGAGCTTAAAAATAATCTTATAATGAAATCTTAATAACATTATTCTTTTCGTAAGAAATCATTTCAGCGACAAACATCTTCTTCAAGAAGAACATAAATACCTTTTCCGATTTTATTCCGAGAGGTAGACGAGATTTTGTAACCTTTATCGTTAACTCTTCCTTTTTTATATCCCAATTAATTGGACCAGAAAAAGAAACTGATGAATTCAAACCTAAAACTTTAGTATCTAACCTTATAAAGACGTTACCACCCTTAGCAATAATACTGATGTTGTACAGACTAGGCTTTGACTTATTGAAACGTATCTTATCAACCAGTAAATTTGGGTCCATTATTTGAGCTGGTGTATAGGTAGAGTCGGTCGTATACAAGTTCTCAATTTCGATTTTACCTGCTTTTACACAAGCTTGAATGACCTCATTTGGGATAAAGATGTCTTCTTCAGACTTCGTTTCACACAAAACACGGACATTTTCCATAAGAGTTAAGTCCTCCCGATCGACAAGCTTCAACTCGGGTAAATTTAGGTTTAAAAGGTCATCCTTATTGCTTACAAGATCGGGCGCTGTCTTTGCCAAGATAGGCTTTTCTTTATCTTCAAAACCTTTTAATGAAAATGATTGAAGCTCTATTTCTAAGTCTTTTTTGCAAAAAGAAAGTATATCCTTGGCATTGAAACGGTTTAACCCCTCTTCTTTCTGACATGACAAATCAATGCCCTTGAAGTTAATTTGAAGGTTATCATTTACTTCCAAAGCTGTGTTTTCAGATAAAAGCTGAACTCGATTTGGAAAAAGCTTAAGCTTTTTCAAATCCCCCTTCAGGGTTAAAGTCTGATCTTTTGTGGCCGTATCAAATTCAAAAAGTATATTTTGCTTTTCTGTAAAGAGTTCTGACTCATTCAGACAACCCTTAAGGTAGGTTTCTACTTCGATTGGATCCTCTTCTCTAGAGGTCTTACAATGAAGTGACGATGAGGACATCTTAAATCGTGTTTCATTTGAGTTAAAAATAATGTCTTCAAAGCCTAATGTTAATTCATTACCAATATTTGTAATATCAGGTTTAGTAAGAGACATTTTATGATTCTCTTCTAAAAAGCTGGCGACAAGAAAGCGTCCCTGTGCACTTAGGTTACTTAAACAAGGCTCAACAAGCCCCTCTGTTGTAACCATTGTTACGTTATCTTCTTTAAAACAACTTCCTTGAATTTCTGTGGCATCAACAATAACTTTATCGTTAAAGTTTGATAAAAGACTCGTAACGTCTGTTGAAACCCTATTCTTTTCTAGTTTTAAATATTTAAAGACTCCCTTCAAATCGATCGCTTTATTTCCGCCCCCTTCTAAAAGCTTGAACTCCATGCCAATCTCTTGTCCCTCCAGCGGTCTAACTTCTCCATAATTAAGACATCCTACCAAAAAGCCATCACCATCATTTAGAGGGTATCCTGGGTGACGTGAACAAAGCATGTTAAAGTTATTAGTAAGAAGTATTGTTTTAGGCTCACGCATGGCAAAATTTTCACCACTTAATTTAATACTTTTTCGATCCATAAATAAGCTAACAGTTTCCATTTTCAACCATTTAAATGAGTCGAGATATTTAAAGTCTTCTTCTCTTAGGCGATAAACAAATTTAGCCGCTGGCCCTTGAAAACCAATTAACCTTCCTCTTCTATAAATTCTTGAATCATAAAAATGAGAAGTATTGTTGAGCTCGACATTTGTTTCAAATGATATGATCTTAAACTTTTTAAAAGAAAAGGTTCCTTGGGGCTCTAGTTCATCAGGGTTTCTTGTGTAATCAAGGTTCTCAACCACAATATCCATGGTTGGTGAAAGGTCCTCATCAAAAAGAGACAAGACATCCATGGCCTTTAGAGCAAAAGGCTGGATAGACAAAATTATAATGGTTATAAAATAAATGATTTTCAGTACTTACTCCGGCTATGCAGCGCATTATCACTTAATTACCAACATCAATCTATCTAAAACAAGAATATTGAAAAATGTTCAATCTGAAACAATTTCAAAATTTGTCCAAACTCATAATTAAAGCCTTCCAAAAAATATATAATTGATATAAACCTTTGAAATTATATTAATGACGTCTAGCAGGAAGAGCTCTATGAACCTCCATAGTTCTTTAAAAAACCCACAAACGGGCCCTTATGATTTTTTCACTTATGGGGATAAAATTCGTCCAAACTCCACTCACTTAATCGGATTTGAGTATGACGGTACGGCATGTTTTAGAAAGGGTACGCGTCTTGGTCCTGATGCTATTAGAAAAGATAGCAGTGGAATTGAGTCCTATAGCCCTTACTTAGACTTTGACCTCGAAGACATCAATGAAGAATTAATAGATTTAGGGAATTTGCCAGTTGGTGATGGTGAAGATCAAGAAAAAAACTGGCAACAGGCAACTGACGTTTTTTTCGAGCTAACAGAATCTCATAACTTAAAAAACGAAAATATTAAGATTGTGACCTTAGGTGGTGAGCACTCTATTTCTTATGCTCCAATTAAAAAGTACCTTAATGACTTCGATGATCTTGTCCTTCTACATCTAGATGCACATGCTGATCTAAGGGATGGCTACGAGGGTTACCACTATTCACATGCCTCTATAATAAGAAGGTCATTGGATCATATGACTGATAAACACAAACTTATTCAATACGGAATTCGCTCAGGAACAAAAGACGAATACACTTGGATGAAAGAGCATGGAACACTAAAATTAAACCTAGATGCATTCATTCAGGAGGTTAAAGATATTTCAGATAGTAGACCGATATATCTTACTCTTGATCTAGATTATTTTGACCCCGCCTACCTACCTGGAACAGGTACACCAGAGGCTGGAGGAGAAACCTTCCATTCGTTTATAAAGCTTATGAAGATATTAAAAGAAAAGAACTTTGTCGGTGCGGATATCGTAGAATTATCTCCACCACTAGATGCTTCAGGAAATAGTAGTGTATTTGCTACAAAAGTTACCAGAGAAACTATTTTGGCCTTAAATTACAAAGGTAATAAATAATGGACCAGTGGAGCCGAGAAGAAGCTGAAAAAACTTATAATATTACAACATGGGGTGAAGGCTATTTTGACATTTCTCCTGATGGAGATCTAGTAGTTAAACCCTCTAATGAATCAAAAGATATTATTCTCAGGGAAGTTGTTGAAGAAATGCGTGCCCAAGGGGTCAGTCTTCCTGCAGTTATTCGTTTTCACGATGTTCTTCGCTCTCAAGTAAAGAAGATCAATTTAACTTTTAGAGAAGTTATTAAAACTGCCAACTTTCAAGGGAAATACTGTGGCGTTTACCCGGTCAAAGTAAATCAAATGAGAGAAGTCGTTGAGGAGATCATTGATGCAGGAGAAGAGTTTAACTACGGTTTAGAGGCCGGCTCGAAACCAGAACTACTCTCCGTTTTAGCCTACAACTCAAACCCTAACTCCCTTACTGTTTTAAATGGTTACAAAGATGAAGATTATCTCACGCTAGCTCTTATGGGACGGCAACTGGGACGTAAGATTATCATCGTTATAGAAAAATTTTCGGAGCTCCCAAAGCTCCTTAAATTATCCCAAGAACACAATATCAAGCCGCTCATTGGACTCAGAGGAAAGATGTCCATTAAAAGTCGTGGCCGCTGGGCAAAATCAACAGGCGACAGGGCCAAGTTTGGCCTATCTATCTCAGAGATGCTTAAAGCCGTTGAACTCATGGAAGAACACGGGCTAAAAGATTGCATAAAGCTTTTTCATTTTCATATTGGTTCACAAATCTCAGACATAAGAACGTTTAAAGAGGCCATAAGTGAAGGTGCAAGAATTTTCACCCAGCTCTATAAACTAGGTTGTGGTTTAGAGTACTTTGATGCTGGTGGTGGACTGGGAGTTGACTATGATGGGACTCGTTCTTCCTCAGACTCTTCAGTCAACTATACGCTAAGTGAATATGTAGCAGACATTGTCTATGGACTCAAACAAGTTTGTGACATTGAAAATGTTCCACATCCAAATATTGTCACTGAAAGCGGACGGGCAATTACCGCTCACCACTCTCTAGTAGTTACAAATGTCGTTGATAAGATCAGCGTTACTCAACCAAACTACGATACATCTGTCACCGAAGGTGAACATATCCTTATCGAAAACATGAGAGTTATGCACTCTTGGGTTATGAGCGAAGAAAACTATCAAGAGATTTACAACGAAGCGATTCAAATTAAAGAACAAAGTCTTAGTGCATTTAACCTCGGCGTTATCTCGTTAAAAGACCGAGCAAAGCTGGAAACTCTTTATTGGCAAATAATTGAAAACTTATTAGACCTTTGCCGTAAAATGGAATTTGTTCCAGAATCTTTATCAGAACTTGAGAACACACTTTCGCCACAATATCTTTGTAACTTTTCAGTTTTTCAATCTGCTGCTGATCACTGGGCCATTGACCAACTATTACCTGTTATTCCAATTACTAGGCTTAATGAAAAGCCCACTGTTAGTTGTTCAATTGCCGATATTACCTGCGACAGTGATGGCATTATTGATAAGTTTATTAATAGAGATGGTATTACACCAACAATGGCGATTCATGAATTAAAGCCAGAAGAAGAATACCTCATTGGTATTTTTCTTACTGGTGCCTATCAAGATGTTATGGGTGACATGCATAACCTTTTCGGTAGGCTTCATGAAGTTCACGTCTATGGGGATAATGATGATCCTCAAGGATTTTATATTGAAGAAATTATCAAAGGAAATACCGCATCTAGTGTTTTATCCACGATGCAGTACAATCCAGAATATATGGCCCAAAAAATGAAGAAGAGTGTTACGAAGATTGTCTCAGAAGGAAAACTCGCACCGCGGATAGGTGTAAGATGGGTAGACTTTTATGAGGATTGCCTAACCAGTTACACCTATCTGAAAAATTAATTAATCTTTTTAAAGAACTTAAACAACTCTCCATCTGAACTCATAATGAATTTTGTGTCTTCATTTAGAGAGTTTCTATAAACTTCCATAGTCTTAGTAAATTGGTAAAAGTCAGGATCTTTTGAAAGTGATTTGGCATAAATCTTTAAAGCTTTAGCTTCGCCACGTCCTCTTAAGATTTGAGCTTCTTTATAGGCTTGAGATTTAATCTCTCTCAAGTCTCGTGCTAATCGTCCTTCAATTTTGGCCTTTTCACCTTGTCCAATTGAACGAATTTTTTGAGCAACACGTTGTCTTTCTGAAGTCATTCTCTCGTAAACCTTGCTCTCAACAGATTTCTCATAACTAATTCTTCGCAACTGAACGTCAATAAGTTCAATCCCAAAAGCTTGAAGTTCTATTTCCGCTGATTTTACAATCATCTCAGAAAGATTTTCTCTACCAACAGCAATTTTTTCGATTTCCCCAGATACACCTTCTTCAATAACTGGTTTACCCTCTGCCTTCAACTTGGCAATAATTGCTTTTTCTTCATCAATTTTTTGAAGAATACTATTTGAATTTCGAACACACTCTACTAGGTTGTGATTTGAAATTACATCTCTTGTCGCAGAATCAAGAATCGCATCTAAGCGGGCCTTGGCACCGGATTCATTTCTTACCGTTTGAATAAATTTAAGAGCATCTACAACTTTCCAACGAGCTGTCGTGTCGACCTTTATGTATTTCTTATCTTTTGTTGGAATTTGATTTGGGTAACCATCCCAACTTAAAATTCTCTTATCAACAAACCTTACCTCTTGTATAAATGGCTTCTTATAATGAAGTCCTGCCTCCGTTACAGGCTCACCAATTGGCTTACCAAATTGAGTAATGATCGCCTGGCGGCCCTCATTTAATTCATAAAAAGCACCATTCATCACAATCGCAAGGGCACCCAGAACAACAATAAAAACAATCGTTTTATTTTTCACCTAAAACTCCCTTTCCACCAAATATTGGTAAAACCCCTTTTACAGAGGTATCAACAACAGTGATATTTTTTACTCTTTTTAAAATATTTTGCATGGTCTCGAGATAAATTCTTTTTCTCGTAATATATGGCGCCCTTTTGTATTCTACCAAAATTTCAGTAAACTTCTGAGCATCACCCTGCGCTTCGTTTACCATTGCCATAGAATAACCTTCGGCCTCACTAATAAGTTTTTCCGCCTTACCTCGAGCCTCTGGTATTACTCTGTTGTAAGATTCCTCTGCCTGGTTAATAACCTTCTCTTGTTCTTGTTTCGCAGCATTCACTTCATTGAATGATTTCTTAACAACATTCGGAGGGTTTACGTCTTGAAGTTTAACAGTAACAATTTTGACACCCATATCGTATTTATCAAGAATCTCTTGCATTAAGACTTGAGCATCGCCAGCGATTTCAACCCTTCCTGTTGTAAGTACATCAGTCACCAACCGATCACCCACAACTCTCCTCATTATAGATTCTGATACATCTCTAATATTTCTTTCTGGAGAAGATGTCTGAAAAAGAAACTTAAAAGGATCAGAGATTTGATACTGAACTACCCATTCAACATCTGCCACATTGAGATCACCGGTAAGCATTAGTGACTCACTATCAAAGTTTTTTTCATCATAGGTAGTTCGGCGACCAGATGTGGTCCTCGTTCTGAAGCCAAACTCTTGCTGAAGAACTCTTTTAGTCTTTACGAGAGTTACGCTATCAACGCCCAAGGGCAGTTTGAAGTGAAGTCCAGGTTGAGAGGTACCAACATATTTACCAAAACGAATAATTACCGCTTCCTCATCCGGGTCAACTGTATAATAGCTCGAATTGGCCACTCCTAATAAAAATAAAATGATTACCACGGGTCCTGCAAAACGCAGTCCCTTTTGCACATCATCTTTAGCTCTATCCCAATCGTTCACAACTTCTCCTGTCGTTATTCTATTTCAATCATTAAAACGCCAGACTCTAGTGCATCACCTACATTCACATGTATGGCCTTCACCTTCCCTGCAACACTTGTTTTAATTTCATTTTCCATTTTCATGGCCTCTAAAATTAAAACGCAATCCCCTTCTTCTACAAGGTCACCGATATTCACATTTAACTTTACAATTTTTCCAGGCATTTGTGTTAAGAGTTCACCTGAAGATCCTGAACTTAATCCACTTGGCTTAAATCCACGGTAAAGTTCAAATACTTTATTAACATTCAGCACTTTCTTAGGCACATGTTGACGAGCAAGTTTTCTCCATGCCTTATTATTGAATGAGCAGTAATAGTTACCTGCTAACTTCCTAATGAAAACATGTTTCTTATCAATAATTTCATTTTCCTGTATCGCCGAGAATTCAAACTCTACAAGCTCACTTGAATGTTGAATTGTTTTGACAAGGTCCACAACATATTCATTACTTTCTGAATCTAATAAATAACTTCTCATTACATCCCCATATTTCTTGCTTCAGCAGCAGCAAGTTTTCTGTAAATAGAATCAAAGTTAATATCCGTATTAATCTTGTTCTGAGGTGCGACTTCTGAAATATAGTTGGTCGTATATTTACCTTCTGCAAAAGTAGAGTCGTCCATTATCACTTTATGAAGGGGTATATTATTTTTAAGACCCTCTATATAAAGACCTTCGAGAGCCGCTCTCATTTTTCTGATCGCTACGTCTCTAACAAGTCCTTTTGCCACGAGCTTTCCAACCATCGGGTCAAAATCTGGTGTAACATTTAGACCGCGATACAAACAATGATCAAACCTTACTCCTTGAGGAAAGTTTGTTTCAAAACCAGTAACTGTTCCAGGAGCAGGAAGCATAGTAATAGGATCTTCCGCACATATCCGGCACTCGATAGCATGGCCAGTTTTCTTAATCCAATCTTGACTAGGTATCTGTAGGTCCTCGCCAAAGGCAGACTGGATCATGCATATAATCAAATCAACCCCAGTAATTTCTTCTGTAATTGGATGCTCAACCTGAATACGTGTATTCATCTCTAGGAAATAGAAACTCTTATCCTCTCCCATGATAAACTCAACAGTTCCCGCACTGTCATAACTTACCGTCTTGGCCAGCAATACAGCGGTTTCACAAATCCTATCTCTTAGTTCCTCATCACTACCTATAAATGGAGAAGGAGCTTCCTCTATTATTTTTTGGTGGCGCCTCTGAATAGAACACTCTCTTTCAAAAAAGTGAAAAACATTGCCTTTTTTATCGGCCATGATTTGAACTTCAATATGATGTGGATTAACGATAAGCTTTTCAACGAGTAAGTCTCCGTTACCAAAAGCAGAGACTGCTTCACGAACAACGGCTTCAAACTGCTTTTTTACTTCATCATCATTTTCACAGGCACGCATCCCACGGCCACCACCGCCGGCAACGGCTTTTAATAACACTGGATAACCAATCTCATTAGCAACCTTCAATGCACCTTCTACAGTTGGTACAGCTTCAGCAGTTCCTGGTACAACGGGAACCCCAGCATCTCTGGCCAATGCCTTAGATGTTGCCTTGTCTCCCATTACCCTAATCGCTTCTGTATTGGGGCCAATAAAAACAATCCCCTCTTCATCTAATCGCTTAGCAAAGCCACCATTTTCAGAAAGAAAACCATAACCCGGATGAATCCCATCAATCTCATTAACTTTTGCGACCTGAATTAGTTTTTCAACATTAAGGTAAGTTTCCGCATTGGTTTTGCCTTCTAAATGAATCCACTCATCGCAATACTCTAGATGAGCAGCATTTGGTTCATTATCAGTCCATAAACCAACGGCCGTGTGACCTAACTCACGACAAGCTTTTGCTACACGCGAGGCAATTTCCCCACGATTTACAATCATAACCCTTTTATGTTTTGTCTTATGTAGTCGTATAGTCATAGCTGAATATTCCCATGTTTCCTCTGTGGAAGTTCAACTTTTTTATTTTTTAATACTGTAAAATATTCGAACAACCTCTTTCTTGTTTCTTCAGGAAAAATTACAGCATCAATATAACCAAGTTCTGCTGCACGGTAGGGATTATTAAATTTTTCCTCATAATCCGCGACGAGTTCCGCTCTCTTCTTATCAAAAGCTTCGCCCTCTAAACCTTTAAGCTCATTTCTGAAGACAATATTTACTGCCCCTTCTGCACCCATAACAGCAATTTCTGCAGTGGGGTAAGCAAGATTAACATCGGCTTTAATATGTTTTGACGCCATAACATCATAAGCGCCACCGTAAGCTTTTCTAGTAATCAAAGTGATCATTGGAACAGTCGCTTCTGCATAAGCAAAAAGAAGCTTTGAACCATGGGTTATGATTCCACCATACTCCTGTGTAGTACCAGGCAAGAACCCCGGAACATCAACAAGAGTTAAAATTGGAATATCGAAAGCGTCACAAAAACGTACGAAGCGTGCAGCTTTACGAGAAGAATCAATATCTAAAACGCCAGCAAGAATTTGAGGCTGGTTGGCCACAATACCAATTTTTATGCCACCAATACTTGCAAACGCCACAATAATATTCTTTGCAAAATCCTTGTGTACCTCGAGAAAAGAGCCATCATCAACGATATCAATGATTACCTCTTTCATATCGTAAGGCTTTTTAGGGTTAGCTGGAACGACTTCTTTTAATTTGTTATTATCTCTAAAAACAGAATCTGCTGTCTCTTTAGCCGTTTGCTTACGGTAATTAGAAGCCGGTATATAGGTCATTAACTCCCTAACACGCTCGAAACACTCATCTTCATCTAAACATTTAAACTGAGCGACACCTGACTTCTCATTATGAGAAGTTGCTCCACCCAAATCTTCTTTTGTTACTTCTTCATGAGTCACAGTTTTTATAACATCAGGTCCAGTAACAAACATATAGGATGTTTTATCGACCATAAAAATAAAGTCTGTTATCGCTGGAGAATAAACGGCACCACCAGCACATGGACCCATGATCAAAGAGATCTGCGGGATAACCCCAGAGCATTTTACGTTGCGATAAAATATATCTGCATAGCCTGCTAAAGACTCAACACCTTCTTGTATCCTTGCTCCACCACTGTCATTCATACCAATGATAGGGATTCTATTTTCAAGAGCAAAGTCCATAATTTTACAGATTTTTTTTGCGTGGGCAGCACCAAGTGCTCCACCCCAGCAGGTAAAGTCTTGGGAGTAGAGAGCGACTTTCTGCCCATTAATTTCACCGATACCCGTGATTACTCCATCGCCAAGGTACTTATTTTTATCCATACCAAATGAAGTGCATCGATGAACCACAAAGCGATCAAACTCTAAAAAAGAACCCGGGTCTAATAACCTTTCGATCCTTTCTCTCGCTGAATATTTCCCTTGGGCGTGCTGCTTCTCGATTCTCTCGGGACCACCCCCGAGCTCGGCTTGCTCTCTAAGACTAGAGAGAACATTTCGTTTCTGTTCTAAAACGTTTATGGTCATAAAAAAAACCTCCTGAGGGCCCAGGTAATATACCTTTAGGACCTTTAGGAGGCTATTTCTCTGCGTTATTTATTTAACTCTTTGCGCTACTCGTTTGCAGCTTTCTTACGCTTATCGAGGTCATATTTGTCGACTTTCATTATCAAACTCGCTCGGCTGATACCTAGCTCTTTTGAAAGCTTAGACTTATTAAAGTTACAGCGCTTCAGTCCCTCTCGGATCATTATGGCCTCAAGCTCTTCAAGGGCAGCTTTTAGCGAACCATTTGTATTAATGCCCCTCACAACGCCAGCTCCACCACGTGGACCACCGACAGCATCAAGAATTCGAGGGCTCAGGAGATCAGGCGTAATAATCTTATCCTCACCAGCTAAAACAACAACTCTCTCAACTTCATTTTCGAGCTCTCTGACGTTACCTGGCCAATGATAATCGAGCATTTTCTCTAGACATTTTTTTGAAAAGGTTTTCATTGCCTGACCGGCCTCATCACATCTTTTCTTAAGGAAGTGATCCATAAGGATAGGCACATCTTCTTTTCGCTCTCGAAGTGGCGGAAGATCGACTGGGAAAACATTAATTCGGTAATAGAGATCTTCTCTAAATTCACCAGTTTCCATCATTTTCTTAATATTACGGTTTGTTGCAGCGATTATTCTCACATCTGTTTTCTTGGGCGAGTTTGCTCCAACAGGAAGAAAACTTCCTTCTTGTAAAACTCGTAAAAGCTTCACTTGCATTGATAAAGATGTATCACCAATCTCATCGAGAAAGAGAGTTCCACCATTAGCTTGTTCAAATAGACCTTTCTTATCTTTAATAGCGCCAGTAAAAGCGCCCTTCACGTGCCCAAATAGTTCAGAATCAAGGAGGTTATCATTAAAAGCCGAACAGTTTAGGGCCAAAAACATATGATCCTTTCTGGGGGAGTAATAATGAATTGCCTTTGCAACAAGCTCTTTACCTGTACCGTTTTCCCCTTGGATAAATACGGAAGCTTCACTTGATGAAACCTTTTCAAGTAGGTTGTAGATCTTTTGCATCTTCTTCGATTTACCAATCATCATATGATATCGGTACTTGTCCCCAAGCTCAGAATTTAGCTCTTGGATTCTTTCTTCTCTTTTAGTGATTTCCTCGTGGAACTCGACGATTTCTTCAGACACAAGTTCGACCAACTCTGGAAGATACTCAACGTCCGTTTTGTTCATTGATCTCAGATGAGCTATTGCTGATTTCGCATCAGCTTCACTTACACCAGACTCAGCCATTTGCGCCACCAGCTCACCTTTTTCTTTCTCAGTAGCTGAGTCGAGAATAAAGGGATAAGCTATTACTGTGCCCATATATTCGCCATCTACGATGACCTTAGAGGCTACACCTTTGATGTGCTTAAAATAGCTATCAAATATTACTGTTTGATCATGGCCATCTTTCAACATCTCATCAATATTTTCTATATCCTGATTTATAAACTCATGACCATGATTCATTCCTAGCTGTAATTTAAAGAAAAGGTTTTTATGTTCCCTACCTTTTTCTAAATGACCACTTTGAATCTTCGCATGGGAATCAGTCCAAATAAGCTCTGTGCCGTACCACTTGTTAAGAATCTCAGAAAGCTTAGAGATCACATGCAAGTTCTTCATTTCTTTCCAATTAATCATGTTTTTCCCCTCATCCAGGTACATTCCCAAACGTTTTAAAATGGACCATTTGAACAAATTTAGAACAATGCCCATCCAATATGTTTAACTTTTCGGCAATACAACTCGTAGACTTGAGGATAAAAAAAGGCAAATTGGCAAAGTTTTGATCACCCAGCGTTAAATACAATGTAATTTCATGCACTTAGGATGGCAAATAAGGGTGTCACAAATTCTTAGTGGGATTCAATTTTGTAAGATGTCTGTCCAGTTGAAAGAGAATTTAGGTAGAAGTCCATTCGATCTTTATTAGATTTATGGTTCCAGTCCTGAGGACCAATATATTTGTTTAAATTTTTACCAGTTTTAGAGAAAAGGTATGTCTCCGGTACTTTGACTGTACCAAAATTCAACATCGATTTTCCGGATTTATCATGAACGACAGCTACATTTTCAGGTAATTTTCCAAATCTTTTTAAGAACTTGTTTATTTTAATATCATCATCTTGAACTGCTAACAGAACGGCCCTGACCTTTTTATTTTTGTAATATTTTACGAAATTTAAAAAATCAGGTAACTCGGCCTCACAAGGAGCACACCAGGTCCCCCAAAAGTGAACAAGAACTGCTTCGTAGTCCCCACTAAAGACATTATCACTCGTCACAACTTTGCTATTTTCGTTTCCTTTTACAGCAGGAAAGCTAAACTCTGGTAATGTTTTTAATATAAGGTTGTTCTCAGAACTAGTTAAACTATCAATTTTTCTTTTTTGGACGATTGAATAGGCAAGCGTGGATGCCAATATCAAAGCGATAATAGCGAGCTTGAAAGTGAATGGTATACCTTTTACAGGTTTTTTGGATTTTATCTCTGACATAATAAAAAAGACCTTCCCATCGAGAAGGTCTTTTTAAGATAATTCAATTTTTAACTTAAGGCTATAGACGATTAATCAACAAAGGCAATGAGGCCCATTTGAGCATTATCACCTACACGACCATCAGCTAGCTTCAAGACTCTAGTGTATCCACCAGCTCTTTCTTTAAAGCGAGGACCAACGTCATCAAAAAGCTTCTTAACAGCGTCTTTGTTATTAAGTTTACTGAATGCAAGTCTACGATTTGCAACAGTGTCAACCTTAGCCAAAGTTACGAGTTTTTCAACATACCCTCTAACTGCTTTACACTTAGTTTGAGTAGTCTTGATACTTTCGTGCTCGATAACTTCAATCGCCAAGTTTCTTAGAAGTGATCTTCTATGGCTTGGTGATGTACCAATTCTGTATTTTTTCTTCTGGTGTCTCATAAGGAACTCCTACAACTTCAGCTTATTCAGCTTCCTTCTTCTCTTGCATCTCTTTCATGATGCTATCTACTTTCATTCCCAGTCCTAGACCCATTTGAGATAGAATTTCTTTAATCTCATTTAGGGACTTACGACCAAAGTTCTTAGTCCTAAGCATTTCGCCTTCAGTCTTAGAAACAAGCTCATATATATACTTAATATTAGCATTTTGCAGACAGTTTGCAGATCTTACAGACAGCTCAAGCTCACTAACTGGCTTCAAAAGGAAGTTATTTGTTGGTGTTTGCTGAGTTGGCGCTTGAGTTGTTTCTACTCTCACTGCTTCATCTTCATCTTCAAAGTTTAGAAAAACTGCTAATTGATCTCTCAAAATCTTCGCTGAAAATGCAACCGCATCATTAGGGTCAATTCCACTGTTAGTCCAAACCTCAAGAGTAAGTTTGTCATAATCAGTTCTCTTTCCTACCCGAGAGTTTGTAACTGTGAAGTTAACTCTTTGAACAGGTGAGAAGAGAGTATCAATATAAATCCAACCTACAGGTAGATCATATTCTTGTTTATTATCTAATGCTGTAACGTAACCTTTACCACGAGCAACCTTAACTTCCATTCTGATACTACCACCAGAAGAAACATTGCAAATCACATGATCAGGATTCAAAACTTCAACATTTGAACTATCAGCAATATCACCTGCGCGAACAGGACCCTCGCCAGACTTTTCTAATGTAAGTATCACGTCTTCTTTACTCTTTAGCTTAAATCGAACTTCTTTAAGGTTAAGAACAATTTCTGACACTTCTTCTTTAACGTTATTTATTGTACCGAACTCATGATCTACACCATCAATACGAATTGCAACAATACCTGCTCCTTGAAGAGAAGAAAGAAGTACTCTTCTCAGGGAGTTACCAAGTGTTTGACCGTAACCTCTTTCAAGGGGTCTTGCTACAAACTTACCATAGCTAGAATTAGTACCTTCAGCGTCTCCCTCAAGGGAAACCGGTCTAATCATATTGGTCCAGTTTTTTTCTACAAATGTATCCATTCTGTTAGTCTCCTGTGAAACTTAGGTCTTATACTCTTCT